>NZ_CP154467.1:2092500-2350138 GCF_039545455.1 Brucella sp. BE17
ACCGAGGCAATCTCAACGCAAGCTTTTGATGAACAACCATTGTGGCAGCCGGATGCCGCACGCGTTGTCACGAGCAATCTGGAGCAGTTCCGCATTCGCGCCGAACAGCGCAGCGGGCTGAGCCTGCCCGATTATGCCGCACTGCATCAATGGTCGGTGGAAGACCGCGCTTCGTTCTGGCGCCTTGTCTGGGATTTTTGCGAGGTCATCGGGGAGCGTGGTGAGACAGACCTGATTGATCGGGGTCTCATGCGGGAGGCAAAATTCTTTCCGCAGGCGGAGCTTAATTTCGCGGAGAACCTGCTGCGACATGAAGGCCGCGACGAGGCGATCATCTTTCGTGGTGAGGACAAGGTCGAGCGCCGCCTGACATGGGATGATTTGCACGCGCTGGTTTCAAAACTCCAGCAATTCATGCTTTCCGAAGGTGTCGAACCCGGCGACCGCATCGCGGGCATGATGCCCAACATGCCCGAGGCTATCGCGCTGATGCTGGCGGCGAGCTCCATCGGTGCCGTCTGGTCGTCGTGTTCGCCAGATTTCGGTGTCGAAGGCGTTCTGGATCGATTCGGCCAGATCGAGCCAAAGCTGTTTTTTGCCTGCGATGGCTACTGGTACAATGGCAAGCGCATCGATGTGGCCGATAAGGTTGCAGAGGTCGTCGCGCGGTTGCCGGGGTTGCACCGTGCCGTGATTGTCACCTATCTGGGCGAGGCGGAGACGGTTGCCGCAAAAGCCGAAAAAGCTGTGGCGCTCGATGCGGCGCTGGATCCGTTTACAGCAACGACCGTCGAATTCACGCGCCTGCCATTCGATCATCCGCTCTGCATTTTGTTTTCCTCAGGCACCACGGGCATTCCCAAATGCATCGTGCATCGTGCGGGCGGGGTGCTTTTGCAGCACCTCAAAGAGCATAGCCTGCATGCTGATATTCGCGACGGCGACCGCTTTTTCTATTTTACCACTTGCGGCTGGATGATGTGGAACTGGCTGGCCTCGGGCATCGCCTCGGGTGCAACGCTCATGCTTTATGACGGCTCACCCTTCTATCCTGACGGTAACGTGCTATTCGATTATGCTGAAGCGGAAAAAATCACCTATTTTGGCACTTCCGCCAAATTCATTGATGCGGTGTTGAAATCAGGACTGAAGCCCCGCGAGACGCATGATCTCTCCGCCTTACGCACAATTTCTTCTACCGGATCGCCTTTGTCGCCGGAAGGTTTTGCTTTCGTCTATGATGCCATCAAATCCGACGTGCATCTGGCCTCGATTTCCGGCGGCACGGACATTGTGTCCTGCTTCGTGCTGGGTGTACCGACCGAGCCGGTCTGGCAGGGCGAAATTCAGGGGCCTGGTCTGGGTCTGGCTGTCGATGTCTGGGATGATGAGGGCAGGCCGGTCAGGGGTGAGAAGGGCGAACTCGTCTGCGCCCAAGCTTTTCCCTGTATGCCGCTCGAATTCTGGAACGATCCTGACGGCAGCAGGTATCAGGCCGCTTATTTTGAACGTTTCGACAATATCTGGTGCCATGGCGATTTTGCGCAATGGACAGACCACGACGGTATTATCATTCACGGACGCTCGGATGCGACGCTCAATCCGGGTGGGGTGCGCATTGGCACGGCAGAGATTTACAATCAGGTCGAGCAATTGCCGGACATTGCCGAGGCGCTGTGCATCGGGCAAGACTGGGACGGGGACGTACGTGTTGTGCTGTTCGTGCGGTTGGCTGAGGGCGTCGAATTGACCGACGATCTCGTCGCACGTGTCAGAACCAAAATTCGAACAGGCGCGACACCGCGCCACGTTCCCGCAAAGATCGTTGCGGTCAGCGATATTCCGCGTACCAAGTCGGGCAAGATCGTCGAGCTTGCGGTGCGCGATATTGTGCATGGCCGCGAGGTCAAGAACCGCGAGGCGCTGGCAAATCCGGAAGCTCTCGAGCTTTATCGCGATATTGTGGCACTCCAGCAAGACTGACGCCTCAAGGAACGGGAGCGCAGGAACACGGTTTTTCGTTGTAGCTGCGGGCACTTGGCCTCTTGCAAACGCAGGCCGGAAATGCATTCTTGTTCCATTATGAAAGTTCGCTCCCTGTGCGGAGCATTTTTCCGAAAGGGCGAAGGCGATTTCGGATAATATTATGGCTCCTACCGTCTGACGGTGAGGGTGGCGAGCTTTTGGATTGACCCTTTGAAATCATATGATGAGCAAAAGGGAGGGCCCGGCAATCGCATGGCATATCGTGCTTTTTGATTGACCGGTAAGGGTTGTTTCGGGGGTCGACAAGGCATGTCGCCCTACCAAAGGAGAAAAGATATGAATCTCAAGCTTCTGTCAGGCGTGGCTTTCGCAGCCACCCTCGGCTTTGCCAGCACCGCTTATGCCGATATCACCATCGGTGTTCTTGCTCCGCTGACTGGCCCTGTTGCCGCTTTCGGCGATCAGGTCAAGAAGGGTGCGGAAACCGCCGCCGAAGTCATCAATAAAAACGGCGGTATCAATGGCGAGAAAATCGTTCTGAAATTTGCCGACGACGCTGGCGAGCCAAAGCAAGGCGTTTCTGCCGCTAACCAGCTTGTGGGTGATGGCATCAAGTTTGTCGTCGGTCCGGTTACCACCGGCGTCGCTATTCCCGTCTCCGACGTTTTCTCAGAAAACGGCGTCCTCATGGTCACGCCGACCGCAACCGGCCCAGATCTCACTGCACGCGGACTGGAAAACGTATTCCGCACTTGTGGCCGCGATGATCAGCAGGCCGAAGTCATGGCCGCTTACGTTCTGGAGAACCTCAAGGACAAGAAGGTCGCCATCGTTCATGACAAGGGTGCCTATGGCAAGGGTCTGGCTGATTCCTTCAAGGCCGCGCTCAACAAGGGCGGCGTTACCGAAGTACATTATGATTCTGTCACTCCCGGTGACAAGGATTTCAGTGCACTCGTGACCAAGATGAAATCAGCTGGCGCCGAAGTGATCTATTTCGGCGGTTATCATGCTGAAGGCGGTCTGCTGTCGCGCCAGTTGCATGATGCAGATCTCAAGGCGCTGGTGCTCGGTGGTGAAGGGATTTCCAATACCGAGTTTTGGGCAATCGGTGGCAGCAATGCGCAGGGCTCACTCTTCACCAATGCTGCTGACGCGACCAAGAACCCGGCGTCCAAGGATGCACTCGAAGCGCTGAAGGCCAAGAATATTCCGGCTGAAGCTTTCACCATGAATGCCTATGCTGCCATGGAAGTCATCAAGGCGGGCATTGAAAAGGCCGGCTCTGCGGACGATTCCGCTGCGGTTGCCAAGGTTTTGCATGGTGGCGAAGCCATTGAAACGGCAATTGGTTCGCTCACTTATGGCGAAAATGGCGATCTTTCTTCGCCAAGCTTCGACATTTTCAAGTGGGATGATGGCAAAATCGTCGGCGTCGAATAAGAAGCAGCATGTCAAACAACGAAGCGCCGGGGCATTGCCCCGGCGTTTTGCGTTTTGGGCAAGTGTTTACACCGGAGGGAGGAGTGCTGCTCGGGACCTGCTCCCGATCTCGACGATTTCCCCGGTTTGTGCGTGGAAAAAGTTGTTACGCCAGTTCTCTATCATTCAAATGAGCGTATATTGTTATTTTATAATAAATGAATAATTTAATATTTGTATTGATTTTAAAATTATTAGAATAAAAATTATTATCGGTGTTTTTATGCTTGTATTGTTCTGAATATCTGGCAACAGTAAGACATTGAAATGACGCATACAAAATATACTGATTTTTAAAGATAAATTTTTGATAAGCTTTATTGCCGGGCGGCGTGACGTCATCGGGTGATTGGATGCTCTATTCGATAACCGGATGTAAAATGCTTGTGGCGTTTAGCGTTAAGGTTTCGTTAACTATAATTGCTTAGATTTGGCTATGAACGTCAGAGGGGCGGAGCGGGTTTATGCAGCTCTACAGGTTTGATGATAAAAAGCTTTTGATCGAGGCCATTGTCGCGCTTCTTAATCGCGGTGTGCAGCCTGACGAGCTTGATCTCGTGCTTAGCAGGATTGGTCCGGTTGATCTGGATCTCATGCAACATTGTCTGGACGAGGTCTGGAGTTACAATAGTGTAAAACCCGCGACTATGGTTATGGCGGCCTGAGCGAGCGCTCCGGAACGTGTGCAGCTGTTTTTGGAAAAGTTGCGGGGTTCAAAACCAATATTGAGAGCGGATCGCATTCTGTCAAATTACGACAGGATGTGAAGTGAGTGCATCGGACCAATCTATTCGGAATTGTCCGTCCTGTCATAAACTTGAAACGGAGAGCCGTTAAACCTATCCTTGTATCAGGAATTCACTGGTACGGCGACCGCGGATGAACCGGCGTCAATTTCCAGTGAAAGCAGAAGGTCGGGCTTGTCCCGGCCTTTTTCGTTTCAGTATGATATTTTATCAATTCTTTTCCAAATCAGAGGCATCCCAATACAATGATACGCCATATTGTACTGATTAAATTCAAGGCTGATCTTGGTGCAGCTACCATAGGGGAGGCGCTGAATTCTGTCCTCACCCTCAAGGACAAGATTGATGGTATCCTCGCCATCACAGTCGGGCCAAATAACAGTTCTGAAGGGCTGAATAAGGGGTTTGGTCACGGCTTCGTGGTGGATTTTGTCGATGCAGGCGCCCGTGACGCTTATTTGCCTCATCCAGAGCATGTGAAAGTTGGCACGGCGCTTGTCGAGGCGGCCGAGGGCGGGCTGGACGGTATTCTGGTTCTCGATTATGAAGTCGTGGGCGGTGCATCAAAATGACTTCAGTCGTCTTTTAAAAATAGAGTTTTTTATAAAAGAAGCCCACCGACACCCATGCGTGCGAGGTCTGCGCCATTCAGATCTATGCCTGCCATAAGTCGGTCGAGCACCGGGTCGAGGCTGTTGCCACGCACACTGCGTGCCGAACCGGGTGCTGCAATGATATATTTTCCGCGACGCTTCCCCAGCACGAGCAGATTGCCCGGGTCAACCGGTACGCCGATGCGCAGGATTTTTCCGCCCGACATCAGGATTGAACGTGGCAAGATATCGGCAGCATCGGCGACAGCCGACGCGCTGAACATTACCAGAATATCGCAATCTTGCGCGACAGCACCTATGGCTGCGGCCAGCGCTTGCGTGTCATGGGCGACGCGTTGTTCCGTGACAAGCTGACCGCCATTGCGAGCAACCCGCTTCTTCATGATGTCGCGGGTCTTATCGAGAACCGAATCGCGTGTCGAGGGCAAGCGCGATTGCACGAGACCGACGCGCAAGGGCCGGAAAGCTTCGACACTGACGGCCGGGACTTTGCCGAGAAGAGAGCAGACTGCATCCACGCTCGATTCGGGAATTGCAAAGGGAATGATCTTGATTGTCGCAACCATCTGGTCCTTTTCAACACGCGTATAGCTGTAGAGGGTCGCCAGTGAAATGCTCGGGTCGAGAGCGTTGAGGGCATCGACGCTTGCCTTGTTAGCGCAGAACACCCCGTCAGCTTGTGCAAAAAGATTTATACGTCCGGCGGTAGCGTCGCCTGCCGCAATTGTGGTCGTTGCAAGCGCTTCGCCTATCCTTCGGGCGGCTTCGTCCTCGCCGATATCGCCGTGTTCAAATCTCGCTGCCAGAACTTGGTCGCAACCACCTTGCCGGAGAAGGGCGATATGCTCCGCTGTCAGAGTGGTTCCTTTACGCAGATTTATCGTACCTGCATCTACCGCATAGGCCAGAACTGCCCCTTCGGCTTCTTCTAACGGCAGTTCAGCAAAGATCATGCTTTCGTTTCCATGGCTTAGTTTCCAGGTTTTGGTTCCCAGTTTTTGGTTCCATTGTCTGGCCAACGCGACAATGCCCGCGGTCATAGCTATGGGCATAAACATTTTCAGCAGAAACAAGAAATGGTTTGTTGGGAGCTAGCTTTCATCTCAACGACGTCGTCTGCACGTAAAAGGACTAGTGCGGAGGCAGGCGCGACAATCCTATACAGCACAATTTTGAAGAGACGGGTGACAAACGCAATTATTCATTATAACGGTACGTTTGGAATTTTCAGAATTTACCGAAAACTGGAAAAGACGCTTGTGCCGGATTTGAAGTTTGCGGCGTGTCGGTCTGACGGCCCCCCATGTTGCAACGTCTCCTGAAAGCGATTTCAGGTTCAAACCAACCGGCTTCTTAATCGCCCGGTGCGATCAGGTGATTTGAAAGACCTGCTCACTTGTTTCAGTGGGTAAGTGTTCATGTCTCCAGATAGCAGCGGTGCAGGATGGAAAGATAAATGAAACACGGCACCCCCCGGACGATCGCTTCGTTCGCCGTACTGGCCCTGATTACGTTTCTCGCTGGCTGCGAGAATCAGGTCCTGCTCTCTCCCAAGGGAGAGGTCGGCATGGCTGAACGCGATCTCATCTTTTTTGCGACAGGCCTGATGCTGCTCGTCGTTCTTCCCGTTATCTTCATGACGCTGTTCTTCGTCTGGAAGTACCGCGCCACTAACGAGGAGGCTGATTACCAGCCTGACTGGCATCATTCGACAAAGATCGAGCTTGCCGTGTGGCTTATTCCCGTGGCGCTGATCATCGTTCTTGGAACGGTGACATGGTTTGCGACGCATAAGCTTGATCCCTATCGTCCGCTGGAATCGAGCGTCAAGCCGATCAATGTGGAAGTGGTGGCGCTCGATTGGAAATGGCTGTTCATTTATCCAGATCAGGGAATCGCGACCGTCAATGAAATGGCGATGCCAGTCGATGTGCCGGTCAATTTCAAGCTGACCTCCAGCAACATCATGAATTCCTTCTTCATCCCGGCGCTGGGCAGCATGGTCTATACCATGCCGAGCATGCAGACCAAGCTGCATCTGATTGCCAATCATGAAGGCAATTTTGACGGCATTTCGGCCAATTACAGTGGTCAGGGCTTTGCCCAGATGCGTTTTCGGGCGCATGCCTATAATCAGGCCGACTTTGACAAGTGGGTTGCTGATGTGAAGGCCAGAGGCGAAGAACTCAGCCGCGAACGGTATGCTTCGCTGGTCCAGCCGAGCGAAAAGCACCCGCCACAATTCTTCACTTATAATGACAAGGCGCTGTTCCACAATATCGTGAACCGCTGCTGGGATGGGCAGTCTGTCTGTCTTGATGATGAAATGCATCGCCAGCAGATGATCAGGGAGGCGCGCGCCACCCTGCGCAAGTCTTCGCCCGTCGATTTCAGCCAGTGGGCGAACGACGTCATTTGTGCAATTGCGCCTCAGCGTCTTACGCAGCTGGAAACGCCTCAGCGTCAGAACTGAATGGTCGATTTAGCTGCGATCTCACGTGAGGTCGCGGTCAAACGCATTCAATCCTTTGTTTCAAGCAGTTCCGGCCAATGAGGCGTCATCGCCTTCTTTCGGAGCTGCGCCAATCGAAGCGTGAAAAATAATGTTCGGAAAACTTACGCTTGAAGCCATTCCTTACGATCCGATCATTCTGACCACTATGGTCGGTATCGGCGTCGTCGGCTTCGCCATCTTTGCAGCCATTACCTATTTTCGCAAATGGGGTGTCCTGTGGACGGACTGGCTGACATCCGTCGATCACAAGCGGATCGGCATCATGTATATCATTCTGGCGCTGGTCATGCTGTTCCGCGGCTTTTCGGATGCCGTCATGATGCGGGCGCAGCAGGCCTTGGCCTCGGGCGCCAATGAAGGCTTTTTGCCGCCGCACCACTACGATCAGATTTTTACGGCGCACGGCGTGATCATGATCTTTTTCGTGGCGATGCCCTTCATTGTTGGTCTGATGAACTTTGCCGTTCCGCTTCAGATCGGTGCGCGCGATGTTGCCTTTCCCTACCTCAATTCACTGAGCTTCTGGCTTACAGTTGCAGGTGCCATTCTGGTCAATATCTCGCTCGGTATCGGTGAATTCGCCAAGACCGGCTGGCTTGCCTATCCGCCGCTATCGGGTAAAGAATTCAGCCCGGACGTCGGCGTCGATTATTATCTCTGGGCCTTGCAGATTTCGGGTATGGGAACGCTTCTGTCTGGCGTCAACCTGATCACCACCATCATCAAGATGCGCGCGCCCGGCATGGGCATGATGCAGGTTCCGGTTTTCACGTGGACGTCGCTCTGCTCGAACGTATTGATCGTCGCTGCCTTCCCGATCCTGACTGTGACGCTGTCCCTCTTGACGCTTGATCGTTATCTGGATTTCCACTTCTTCACCAATGACAGTGGCGGCAATCCGATGATGTATGTCAACCTCATCTGGATCTGGGGGCACCCGGAAGTCTATATTCTTGTGCTCCCCTGCTTCGGAGTCTTCTCGGAAGTGGTGGCGACCCTGTCGGGCAAGCGCCTGTTCGGTTATGCATCCATGGTCTACGCGACGGTTGCTATCACAATCCTGTCGTTTCTGGTCTGGGTGCATCACTTCTTCACCATGGGTGGTGGTGCCAGCGTCAACGCGTTCTTCGGTGTTGCAACCATGATCATCTCGATCCCGACAGGGGCCAAGGTCTTCAACTGGTTGTTTACAATGTATAAGGGCCGCGTGCGCATGGAAACGCCCATGCTCTGGACGGTCGGCTTCATGTGCACCTTTGTGGTGGGCGGCATGACCGGCGTTCTGCTCGCCGTCCCACCTGCGGATTTCGTGCTGCACAATTCGGTGTTTCTGATCGCCCACTTCCATAACGTCATCATTTCAGGCGTGCTGTTCGGTTGTTTTGCTGGTCTCATCTACTGGTGGCCCAAGGCATTCGGCTTCAAGTTGCACGAAGGTCTCGGCCGCAAGGCGTTCTGGTGCTGGCTGGTCGGCTTTATCATGGCCTTCATGCCGCTTTATATCCTTGGACTGATGGGCATGACGCGGCGTCTTAATCACACTGAAAATCCAGCTTGGCACATCTATCTCATCATTGCGGCAATCGGCGTCGCAATCATCCTGTGCGGGATCGTACTGCAGGTTCTTCAGATCATGGTCTCGATTCGCGATCGTGAAAAACTGCGCGATACCAATGGTGACAGCTGGGGTACGGGCCGCACACTGGAATGGTCGATCTCGTCACCGCCGCCCTTCTACAATTTCGCCGAAGTGCCGCATGTGCGTGACCATGACAGCTGGTGGGATATGAAGAAACACGGTTATGTCCGCCGCACCGAGAAATTCGCGCGCATTCATATGCCGAAGAATACCGGTACCGGCTTCATCATCGGCATGCTGACCATTCCGCTCGGTTTTGCGCTGGTGTGGCATATCTGGTGGCTGGCGATAGCAGCCGGTCTCGCCGTTCTTGCAACCGCCATCATCCATTCCTTCAACAATGACAGGGACTATTATGTCTCGGCCGAGGAAGTGCAGAAAGTCGAAGACGTTCGCACCCGGCAATTGTCGGCTCAGGAGGCGTGATTGCTATGAGCACAAGCATTTCAACCACAGCTCCCTTCAAGGGGGGCAACGAGCATCCCGCGCATGAGGATCATCATGATGCAGGATCGACCACGCTGGTCGGTTTCTGGATCTACCTGATGAGCGACTGCGTGCTGTTCTCGGGCCTGTTTGCGACCTATGCGGTTCTGGCGCATCAGTTCGCGGGTGGTCCGACTGGACGCGAACTGTTCGACCTTCAATTCGTTCTTACCGAAACCATGCTGCTTCTCGTCTCCTCTCTGACCTATGGTCTGGCGACGTTGGCCATGTACAAGAAGAACCGCGCCGGTCTTTTGTTCTGGCTGGGCATGACTTTCCTGCTGGGTTTTGCATTTCTGGTGATGGAAATCTATGAATTCCATCATCTGATCGCTGATGGTGCGGGACCAGGAACCAGTGCCTTCCTTTCCGCGTTCTTTGCGCTGGTGGGAACGCACGGTTTTCACATCTTCTCAGGCCTGATCTGGATTCTGGTGCTTTCCGCCCAGCTCTTACGTGACGGCCTTACTGAAAAGAACCAGACCCGTGTGATGTCGCTAAGCCTGTTCTGGCACTTCCTCGACATCATCTGGATCGGCGTCTTTACTCTTGTCTATCTGCTAGGGGTCTTGTGATGAACTCTGTACATGAAACACACGACCACGCCACGCCGCATGACGCGGCTCATGGTAGCCTGAAAACCTATCTGATCGGCTTCGTGCTGGCGGTGATTCTTACTGTCGTTCCATTCCTTCTGGCAATGAATGGCTATTTCACGCCGGGAACGACGGCGGCAATTGTGATCGGCATCGCCGTGGTGCAGATCCTCGTGCATCTGGTTTATTTCCTGCACCTTGACCCGAAATCGGAAGGCGGCTGGAATATTCTGGCGCTCATTTTCACGGTCATCATTCTGGCCATCGTGCTTGCTGGCTCCATCTGGGTCATGCATCACCTCGATACCAATATGATGCCGATGTATATGACACCGGATGATGCGCGCAATCTTCCTTAGGACGCCTATGCGATCTGAATTTATCAGATCGGCGCTCTAATTTTTTTGATTTACCGCGCATCCCGAAAATCGTCTCACATTTTTCGGAACGCGCTTTCAATCCCGTTTGGCGGGCAGCACATAAAGCTGACCGCCGGATCTGACCAAGGCCTGACGGCCCGGTACGCGGCTTTTTCCTCCCTCTCTCCCCCCAGAAAAGCCGCGTGGCGCTCCGGTATCTCCGGAGCGCCTTTTTTTATGCCACAAGATTTTTTCACGGATGGACAGAGTTAATCCTGTAGTAATGTTAACACTCCCTTGACTCAATCCGGTCATATCTAATTATGAGCCTCGGCTTGTCGCTTGGCCCGCAACGTTCCCTATGCTAAGCCCAACTGGACTTAAATGTTCGGGTGGGAGGCAGGCGGGACGTCAACCGGCGACCGCATAAATAAGAACCGGACAGTAGCGCGTATGACTTTGAGTAACAGGACGATATACGGAAGGCGTGTGGCTGCACTTTTGCTGGCCGCGCATTTTTCCGTTTTTGCCGTCTCGCCTGCGCTGGCGTTCGAGCTGTTCGGTGTTCGTCTGTGGGGCGAGGACAAAAAAGAAGATCCTGATATCATCGATCCAAAGCCCTATTCGGTCGAGGTGACGACCGCGGGGAACCGCAAGAATGTGGATGGCAGCGAGGCTGACGTCAAATCCACTGTGGAGGGCGCTTCGGGTCTAGTCTCGGATGCAGACAAACCCGCTTCCGGTTCCGCCGGGCTTTTGGCCAAGGCCCGCGGTGATTATCGCCGCATTCTGGCGTCCCTTTATGGCGAAGGCCGCTATGGCGGTACGATTTCGATTACCGTCAATGGTCGCGAGGCCAATGACATTCCGCCTGACGCGGATATTCCCAATGATGCGAAGGTGGCGATCACGGTCGATCCCGGTCCGCAATTCATGTTTGCACGCACCGCCATCTCCAATCTTGCACCGCCGGCCACCGATAAGCGCGATGTCGTGCAGTCGCCGGAAGAGGCAGGCTTTGCGCCGGGAAAACTCGCGCGTTCCGGGACCATTTTGAAGGCTGAGCGCCTGGCGGTTGAAGCCTGGCGGCAGCAGGGGTATCCCAAGGCGCGTGTGACAGGCGAGGACATCGTCGCCGATCATGACGGCAACACGGTCGATGCGGATATCGGGCTCGATCCGGGTCGCAAGGCGCATTACGGGCCGGTCAGCGTTGTCGGCACCGCCCGCATGGACCCGCAATTCGTGGCCTGGATGACTGGCCTCAAGCCGGGGCAGGAATACGATCCCGATGATATCGAAAAGGCGAAGAAGCGTCTTGGCCGCATGGAAGTATTCCGCGCCATGAGTTTCGAGGAAGCCGAAGAAATAGAGCCGGATGGCAGCCTGCCGATGAAGCTTACCGTGCAGGAGCGAAAACCCCGCCGGTTCGGTTTCGGTGCTGAATATTCGACTCTCGACGGCTTTGGCGTCACCGGCTACTGGATGCATCGCAACCTGTTCGGACGCGGCGAGCGTCTGCGATTCGACGCCAAGGTCAGCGGTGTCGGCGGTTCGCAGGACAATTCCTTCAGTCCGCAGAATTACAGCTATTTGCTGGGGACGAGCTTCACCAAGCCCGGCGTCTATACGCCGGATACGGATTTTGTGGCATCCCTTGATGCCAAGCGTGAAGTGCTCGACGCCTATACCGAAACTTCGATCAACGCCAAGACCGGCTTTACGCATATTTTCAGCGACGAGCTTTCCGGTGCGCTGTATGCCAAGGCAAGCCACGGCCAGTTCGAGGACGATTATTTCGGCAAGCGTGATTTTACCACGGCAGGCCTTGAGGGCAGCGTGATTTATGACACGCGCAACAACAAGCCCGATCCGAGCTCCGGTTACTATCTCGAAGGCAATATTCAGCCCTTCTATGAATTCCAGCAGGGCAATTTCGCCACCCGCTTTACAGCCGAAGGCCGCACCTATTACGGTTTTGGCGCAACCGACCGCGTGATTCTTGCCGGACGTGTAAAACTTGGCTCCGTCGTCGGTGCCGAGATTGTCGATCTGCCGCCCAGTCAATTGTTCCTCGCCGGTGGCGGCGGTTCGGTGCGCGGCTATGGTTATCGCAATATCGGTGTTGTAACCGAAACCGGCGATGTCATCGGCGGACGCTCGCTGCTTGAAACGTCCGGCGAAGTGCGTGCTCGCATCACCGATTCCATCGGAGCGGTTGCCTTTGTCGATGCCGGCTATGTCGGCGCAAAATCATTTCCTGATTTTTCGGAGGAAATGCGTGTGGGCGTGGGTGGCGGTCTGCGTTACCTGACCGGGCTTGGACCGCTGCGCCTCGACGTTGCTCTTCCGCTTAACCGCCGCTCGGGTGATCCGAGCTATGCATTCTACGTTGGCATAGGACAGGCGTTTTGATCCGTTATCTCCTCATCATCCCCGTTTTCCTGATTTTCATGGCTGTTGCGGCAGTTGTTGCCATTCCTGGCGCGTGGGACGTGCTTATTGGCGTGGACCGGCAAACCACCGCATCGGTCACATCAGCCAAGGCTCAGGACGCACAGGAACCAGCCGAGGATTCACCGGAAAACGAAGAGCAGAAATCCTATTTTCTGTCTTTTGTCGAAAGCCAGCTTTCCGCGCCCAACCGACGCATTGCGATTTCGGGTCTGAGCGGTGTTCTCTCGTCCGAGGCAAATGTTGGTTCGATCACCGTATCCGACCGCGCAGGTGTGTGGCTGCGCATTCGCAATGCCCGGCTCAACTGGAGCCGTACGGCACTGCTGCTTGGCAATCTCAGCATCCAGTCATTGGCCGCGGAGCGCATCGATCTCTATCGCAAGCCCTTGCCTGATAACAGCCTGCCGTCGCCGGAAGCTGCAAGCTTCAGCCTGCCGGAATTGCCGCTCTCCATCAATCTCGATCGACTGGATGTGGCGCTGCTGCATTTCGGCTCCGACATTTTTGGTCTTCAATCGGAAGTCTCGGCCACGGGTGCGCTGTCGCTTGCCGGTGGCTCATTGAATTCCAACTTCGATATCAAGCGCATTGACGGACCGGGCGGCGATTTTAGCTTACGCGCAGCCTACGCCAATGCCGATCAGAAACTTGATCTTGATCTTAAAGTCTCTGAACCTGCCAATGGCATCGTCGCCAATGTGTTGAACATCGATGGTCGTCCGCCGGTTGATCTTTCGCTGACCGGTGCCGGGCTTCTCGATGATCTGAAGATCGATCTGGCGCTCGATACCAGCGGCAGCCGCACGCTGACCGGCGCTTTCACGCTCAATCGGCAAGGCGAGGGCCGCGTTTTCGCAGCCCACGTCAATGGTTCCATCGCGGTTCTGGTGGCACCTGCTTTCCGCGACTTCTTTGGACCGGATTCGATCCTTTCGGCGAATGGTGTTCTGAAGGAAGCGGGCGGTTTCCGTCTGGACAGCCTTTCCGTGCAAAGTGCCGCGCTCAAGCTGGATGCCTCTGCCGAATCCGGCAGCGATCACTTCCTCAATAAGCTTCGTGTCGATGCGGCCATCGCTGATGAAGCCAAGGGTCGCGTGCTGCTGCCGGTCAAGGGTGGGGAAACCTATGTCGACAATGCGCGGCTTGAGATTGCCTATGGCGACCGGCCCAGCAATGACTGGACCGGACTACTTGCTGTCAAGAATTATAATAACGGCACCCTTTCCGCTTCCGATATCAAGCTCGACATGGGCGGCGTTGCCGAAAACCTCAACGATGCAGCCGAGCGCCATATCACTTTCAAGGTTGCGGGTGGCGTGGACGGCATTTCTTCGCCGCACGCAGAAATTGCGCAAGCGCTTGGAAATCGTATCGGGCTTTTGATCGATGGTGGCTGGCGTGCAGGCTCCCCGGTCGATCTGGCCAAAGCCGAAATCGAGGGTAATGGTCTGAGCCTTGACCTTAAGGGCAAGATCAATGAATTCGCCTTCGATGGCAATATCGCCGCAAAGGTTGCAAGCCTTGCACCTTTCGGCGCTTTGGCAGGAAGTGATCTGGCTGGCAGCATCGATGTTCTGGCCAAGGGTGTGGTGCGTCCGATCAGCGGCGCTTTCGATCTAGATCTCGATGGCACAGCGCGCAACATGCGCACCGGCACAGAAGTCGTGGACAAAATCCTTGCCGGTGACGTGCGCATGAGCGGTGCGCTTGGCCGCAGCGCACAAGGCTTTTCGGCGAGCGATTTCCGCATCGGCAATGAACGAAGCGAAATCACCGCCAATGGTTCCTTTGCATCCGATAAGGCGGATTTCAATTTCGGCGTCATGCTGTCGGATTTAAAACTTCTCTCCGATAAAGCTTCGGGCCGTATGACGGTCAAGGGCAGTGCGCGTGGCGAGGACAAGTTGATCGCGCTGGCGTTACGCGCCGATGCGCCGCAAGGAGCGCTTGCGGGGCGCAAGCTCAATGATGGCGGGCTGGATTTCAACGCACTTCTGGATGGCAATGCCACGACAGGCGCAAGCCTTTCCGGCAAGCTTGCAGGGCAAGCGTTTCTCAATGGCGAACGGGTTGATCTGTCGTCACTGATCGATATCGTCAATGACGAAAAGCGCCTGACGGATCTCATCTTCAATGCCGGTGGTGCGCATCTGACGGGCAATGTCACACAGACGGCCAAAGGCCTCCTCGACGGCTCACTCAAGCTCGATGCAGCAGATATTTCGACCGCAGCCGCTCTGTTTCTGGCGGAAGCAACAGGTCGGGCCGACGCCGATATCGTGCTTAACCACGAGGGTGGGAAGCAGAATGCGACAGTGAAGGCCAGCGCACGCGGCATCAAGGTCAACAACAATCATATCGCGCTTGCGGATATTGATTTGAGCGCGCAGGACTTGTTCGGCGTACCCGTGGTTGATGGCAATGCCGCAGCACGTGACATCATGGTTGGCACTTTCGGTGTCGACACATTCACGGCCAAGGCCAATGCGACGGGCTCCAAAACCGATTTCACGGCTGATACAAAACTCAAAATTGGCACGATCGCCAGTGCGAGCGGTTCGCTGGAACCCAAAGACGGGGGCTTCGAGCTCGGACTTCAATCCGCCGATGTGCGCCAGGGGCAATTGCGCGCAAACCTTGCGCAGCCTGCGACCGTTGCAATGAAGGGCAATGCCATCACGATTGGCAATGTGATTGTCAATACCGGCGACGGTGAAGTCAAAATCAACGGCATTGTCGATGAGAGTCTTGATCTTTCGGTCGCTTTGTCAAAATTGCCGCTGGCACTGGCCAATACATTCAAGCCTGAACTGGGCCTTGGCGGCACGGTGGACGGCACGGCACGGCTGACCGGCTCACGCGATGCACCCGATGTGACTTTCGACATGACGGCACGTGATGTGACGGCTACTGAGTTGAAAAAACAGGGTATTGCGGCGCTCAATGCTGATGCCAAAGGAACGTCTGCCAATGAGCGCCTGAATGTGGATGCGCATGTGACGGGTGGCGCCGCCAACGGCAACGGCATCGATCTACGTGCCAATGGCGGCGTGCCGCTCGGCAAGCGCGGCGAATTGGGCCTTGATGTGACGCTTGCCAATCTGCCGCTCGGTATTCTTAATGGCGTGGTCAAGGGGCAGGATCTGGCGGGTAACGTGACCGGCACCGCTCGCGTCACCGGACCGCTCGCTAATCCGGCGGCCCGTTTCGACCTAAAGGGATCGGGTCTTGCGGCAAAACCCTTGCGCGAAAACGGTCTGGCACCGTTGAGCCTTCAGGCATCAGGTCAATATGCGTCCAAGGTGGTCGATATTGCATCGCTGTCGCTTGACGGCCCGCAAGGCCTCAATGTGACGGCTTCTGGCAAGGTTCCGCTTTCTGGCCAGGGGCTTGGCGTCAATGTCAATGGTAATGTACCGCTGGCGCTCGCCAATCGCTTCCTTGCCGATCGCGGTGCGCAGGTCAGCGGTGCACTGACCTTGACGGCCAGTGTTTCCGGCGGTTTTGACCGCCCGCAATTGCGCGGCATGTTCTCGACAAGTGGTGCGACGTTTGTCGATCCTGAAACCAATGTGCGCGTGAACTCTATCAATGTCATGGGTACGCTGGACGGCGAGACAGTCACGCTGCGGCAGGTCAATGCGGCGCTCGGCAGCGGCGGCGCTGTCTCGGCGAGCGGTACGATCTCGACCAATGCGGCGGCCAATTTTCCGGCCAATATCGATATCAAACTCGACCGTGCTCGCTATGCCGACGGCAAGCTGGTGGTGGCCACGGTTAATGGCGGTCTGTCCATCACCGGGCCGTTGGCGACTTCGCCGCTGATTGCCGGTCGTATCGATGTCGAGCGCGCCGAAATCTCGGTGCCGGAAAATCTTGGCGGCGGTGCGACTTACGTGCCGGTTCAGCACAAGAATACGCCGAAGAAGGTTGAGCAGACGCTGGAGCGTGCGAAGGTCGAAGCCCGCCAACCCAAGGGAAGCCGCGCCAAGGCTGTCAGCAATGCCGGTCCGCGGCTCGATGTGCTGGTCAGTGCGCCGAGACAGATTTTTGTGCGCGGTCGTGGACTGGACACGGAGCTGGGTGGGCGCGTGCGCCTCACCGGCCCGGTCAGTGATATCAAGCCGGTCGGTGCCTTCGACATGATCCGGGGCCGCATCGGCATTCTGGGCCAGCGCATTACCTTCGATGAGGGCCACGTCACGCTGGTCGGCGATCTCAACCCGCAGCTCAATTTCGTGGCCCGTTCAGAAGGCAATGATATCACGGCCATCGTCACCGTGCGCGGCACCGTGGATAATCTCGATATTTCGTTCTCCTCGTCGCCTGAACTGCCGCAGGACGAAGTGCTGGCTCATCTCATCTTCAAGCGCTCCATAGGCGAGCTTTCCGCCTTCCAGATCGCACAATTGGCAGCGGCCGCAGCCGAGCTTGCTGGCGGATCGAACAATTCGCTGATGAATAAACTGCGCGAAGGCACCGGCCTAGATGACCTTGATGTCGTCACCGACAGCAAGGGTCAGACATCGGTTCGGGCCGGACGCTATATCCGCGACAATATCTATCTCGGCGTCGAGGCCGGATCAGGCGGCTCGACCAAGGGAACTGTCAATCTCGACATTACGCGCAACCTCAAGGCAAAGGGTGCTGTTGGGGCTGAGGGCGATTCGAGCGGCGGTATTTTCTACGAAAAAGACTATTGATGAGGCTATACGGTGCGCCGTTTATACTGCGCATCCGTCCGTCGTTTACAACTCTTGATTGACCGCGCCCTGGGTCACTCTTTTTTGTGAGCATATTCAGGGGGCTTTAACCCTTCCTCAACCATAGAAATGCAAATTACTGGTGATATCGACCGGGTTTGTCCGGCTGATCTGGCAACTTTTTTCGGGCGATTTGCATGTCGAAGTTGAGTGATGATTTAAGCCGCCGCCGCTTTCTTCTAGGAACGGGCGCCGTGGTGCTGACCGGGGCGACGGGCTGTTCGCAGACAATTGATATGTCTGCCTTCCAGATGAACGTGGACCCCACGTCCACCGGCGGTATCCTGCGTCCACAGATCAGCGTCGACCGCGACATCACCACGCCCGACGTCATGTATGCATCCGTGCAGGAAGGGCCTTATGCACTTCCTGCCATCCCTTATCAGAAGGTGCCAAAGCAGTTCCGCCGCCAGATCGTGACCGATCCGACCGGACAGGCACCGGGCACCATCGTTGTCAGCCTGAAAGATCATTTCCTCTATTATGTGCTACCGGGTGGCGAGGCGCTGCGCTATGGCGTTGGCATTGGCAAGGCGGGCTTTGAATGGTCCGGCACGGCTAATGTGCAATATAAGCGGCAATGGCCGGTATGGACGCCGCCGCCGGAAATGATCAAGCGCAGGCCGGATCTGGAAAAATATCGCAACGGGCAACAGCCTGGGCCAGACAATCCGCTTGGTGCGCGTGCGCTTTATATCTTTCAGAACGGCCAGGACACCGGCTATCGTATCCATGGTTCGCCGGAATGGTGGTCGATCGGACAGTCGATGTCGTCGGGCTGTATCCGCCTGATCAATCAGGATATTATCGATCTTTACAACCGTGTTCAGGGCAAGGCGCCGATCATCGTTGCGTGACGGTGCTCTATAGAAACGAAAAAAGCCATAAGCATAACGCTTGCGGCTTTTCTGTTTTTTAACCCGGATCTTATCCGAAAACCGTTTCACCCTTTTCGGGATGCGCTCTATTCTGCGTGGCGCAATTTCGGCATCGCGTCGCTTAGATTGGCGAAGTGGCGCAGTTCCGTGCGCAGGGTTTCTGCGGATGCAATCTGTACACGTTCTGTTTGCGTACTCTGGTTCTGCGCGACCTGCGTGGATACGCCCGGCACGACAAATGTTGCTGCGGTCAGTGCGAGGGCGGCGGCAATGCCGAGGCGTCTTTCGGTTCTGGCCTGCATTTCAATCTCCTTGCGCCATCTTGCGGCGTCTTTTAATTCGTAATCGTCTTTGCGGTGCAAAGATGTGAGTATCCGCTCTAGTGCACGGTGGCGCGATGCGCCCGCTCCTGTGCTCCATCCAGAGCCCTGTCGATGGCGTGGATGGGTATTGGCAACAAAGTCTGGCCGAAATCGGCCAGCGTATCGGCAAAATTGCGTGCAGCTGCAGCCACATCGTCGCAGCAACGCGGGCAGACGATTGCCTCAAGGCAGGTGTCGAGCAGCAACGCGTCCTGATTGTGCAAACCCGAAATCAGCCCCAGCGTCAGGCATTCCTCACGGCAGACATGCTGCGAATCGAACGGAAAGGCGCGCAACGGACAGCTCGCGCAATGGCGCAGCACGCGGATGAATTGCGACAGCTCTCCGACTGCGCGCTTGGCCTCCATGGGGCCCAGCAGTTCCGAATAAAGACCCCAGGTCATTTCCCACGGGATGATCGAGCCAGTGTCGTATCCCGCAGTCCAGCGGCGATAGCCTTCCAGTACCAGCTTTTCCGGCAGGCGTTCGTAATAGCCCAGGCTATTGGCGCCATTAAGATGCGAGACGCGCATGTTCATGGCCGCCTCCTAGATGAGAGGTGAGAAAGCACAGGCGCTTTGCCCCGCTTTTGCACAGCACAACGTTGCGTTTGCGTGCGTGAACTACAATATCCGGTCGGCAAGAGACTGAGCTGCCACGGCAGGCCATCTATATTTGCGGACCGGCATTCGCCGTGACCAACCATTTGGTCCTCCAATCGAAAGGGTTAAAGGCCCAGACATCAAAGGTCGCGCTCAATGCGCAATCTGTATAAAAGCCGCAAATTGATCTGGAGTCAATCAGTCAACTTTTAAAAAGTTATATATTTCAATAGTTTGGAATTATTCTAGACTATTACATTCATATTTAACTGCCTGAAATAAAAACGCAACCGCTGTTGGGGAACAGCGGTTGCGGCAAACGGGCGCATAAAGCATGAAGGAGAGAGGACACGTCTTATCCGCCCTGTGCTCTTGAAGCCTTCACGCTGCCGGGTGGAAGCATTGGGCAGCGTGAATAGTGAAGATCGGGATCAGTGCCCGGAATGATCCCCGGACTTGCCACTTTGCGCGGTAACAGGGAAATCGACCTCTACCTTGCCCGCCTTTTTAAATTCCAGCGTGACCGGAACGGTTTCGCCTTCCTTGTAGGGTTTTTCGGGCTGAATAAACATGAGATGATAACCACCGGATTTGAGTTCCACGGTTTCTCCCGCTGGAAGCGCAAGACCGTCATCAAGCTTGCGCATCTTCATCACGTCGCCTTCCATCTTCATTTCATGGATTTCGACGCGTTCGACGCCACTGGTCGTGGCCGAGATAAAAGTGTCAGCATCCTTGCCGCCATTGGCAATGGTGAGAAACCCGCCTGCCACCTTCGCGCCGGGGACCATGGCGCGTACCGATGGCGCGCTAATCGTCAGATCTCCGATTTTGGTGGGCTTTGTCGCGTGATCGCCATGGTCGGAATGATGAGCGCCTGAGCTGGCCGCCAGAACGTGAAGCTGCGGAGCAGGATGCGGCAGGTCATGAGGGTTTTGCCCGTCCTTTGCGATTTCGGTCCAAGCCACGGATGCATCGCTGCCACAGATTTGCGTCACGGGGAAGGAAAGCGTGGTGTTTTGTTCGAAAGACGCAAGCTGTCCTACGACGGTGAACTCGTCATAGAAATCGCTTGGCACATGTCCGCCGCTGAAACGCACTTCCTTGACGCCTGATTTAACGTCCTTGCCATGCACCTTGTAGCTTTGTGCATAGTCGCCCTTGACGGTTTCAACGTTCCAGCCAGCTTTGATCTGCGGCTGCGCGGAGACAAAACCTTCCGGCAGCTCAATTTTGACTTCAGTCGTGGCCTTACCATTGCATCCATGCGGCACACGGAAAGTTGCCTTGTAGAAGCTGCCAGCTTTGGCTTCTGTCTGATCCAGCGATGAATGGGCGCTGGCGAGTGGTGCGGAAGCGCAAAAGGCTGCAAGCGAGAGGGCGGAAGCAAAAAAACGAGTGTTTTTCATTTGAATAAACCTGAATAGTCGTGGGGATGCACGCCCGCAAAGGCGTGCGTTTGGAATGGACGTGTTCAGGCGTAAGGGGGGGCTTGCGGTGGTGCGGATGGTGGATAGATGGTGCGTCGAAGGATGGGCTGTGATGGCAGCAGTGTGTCGGCAAGCGCTAGGTTCAGAACGGGCCCGGTCGAGCCAGCCGGTGCCGGGCAAAGGAAGGCGGAAGCGATTCGGCAGGCCTCGCAACCCGTGCCGCCTGAATGCTTGCCGTGACCCTGATGGTCCTGTCCGGAAGCATGATCGCCAATACAAAGCACGGGATAGCTGCCATCGGGAAGCCGATACTGCGCAAGGAGGTAACTATCGGGCGCATTCAGATCGATGGGCTTATGGGCGAAACCGACAAGCATCAGCGCCAATACGCTCAAGAGGCGTATTGTCAGACCGATCCATAATTGGTTCGCGTTCCATTTCACGATGCAGCATCTCCTTTATGCCGAAGTTTATCTAGTCCAATCCGGCTGTCTTTGCCAAGCATCAAACAAAACGGGCGCGAATACGCCGCGCCTGTTTTTATTCATCACTGATAATGGCCGCCGCGTTGCAGTACCTCGATTTTGTAGCCATCCGGGTCTTCGACAAAAAAGAACCGGGCCAGCTTCACGTCACCATTCTTGAAGTCCACAAGCTTGCCGATTTTGAAACCGAGTTTATCAAAGCGCCTATGTTCGGCGTCGACATCGTCTACCACAACCGCCAGATGCCCATAGCCATCGCCCAGATTATAGGGCTCGGTGCGACCCTTGTTAATTGTCAGTTCAACCTCGAAATCAGCTTCTTCATTGCGCAGGTAGACGAGCGTGAAAGTCTCGAAGTCGATGCGCTGCGAAATATCGAGGCCGAAAGCCTGATTATAAAATGCAACTGATTGCGCCTCATCGAGGACCCGGATCATTGAATGAATAGCTTTGGCCATCGTGTTCTCCGTTGGATTGCAAATGAAGCGGGTTTTGTTGGGCCGATCTCTTGGCCTTTTGATGGAAAGCTGATTATGTCAGGCGAGGAAATGATGCAACAATCGAAAGGGAGAGGAAGGCAGCGAAGCAGGAAGATTGCAGCGCGCGGGTTTTCTGGCGCTTTATCGTCTCTTATTCAACTGTTTTCCCGATCAAGTGAAATGGCAGGCGTAACACGCGAACAGGTGCTTGAGCGGCTGAAAGTCGTGACGGGTCCCGATTTCGAAAGCGATATCGTATCGCTCGCCTTGGTGTCGGATATTTTTATCGCTGACGGCAAGGTTTTTTTCTCGATCACGGTGCCGGCTGAACGCGCAGATGCGCTAGAGCCGATGCGGCTGGCTGCCGAAAAAACCGTGAAGGAAATCCCCGGTGTCACCGGTGCATTGGTGACATTGACGGCTGAAAAGAAGGGTGGTCGCACCAGTGACGACGCGCCGCCGCCCCCCAGACCGAAGGCGCGCCCGGCAGCAGCATCCGCGCAGCCGCGTCCAGCGCCCGCACAACGGGTCGCTTCAAAGCCTGGTATTCCGGGCGTCGGTGCCATCATCGCGGTTGCCTCGGGCAAGGGCGGTGTGGGAAAGTCCACGACCGCCGTCAATATAGCGCTGGGACTTCAGGCCAACGGCCTCAAGGTCGGCATTCTCGATGCCGATATCTACGGACCGTCAATGCCGCGCCTTCTTGGTATTTCCGGTCGCCCGGAGACGGTTGAGGGCCGTATCCTCAAGCCCATGGAAAATTACGGCATCAAGGTCATGTCCATCGGCTTCATGGTGGATGAGGAAACGCCCATGATCTGGCGCGGGCCGATGGTCATGTCAGCGCTGACGCAGATGCTGCGCGAGGTCGCCTGGGGTGAACTTGATGTGCTGGTCGTTGATATGCCGCCCGGTACTGGCGATGCGCAACTGACCATGGCGCAACAGGTGCCGCTGGCGGGTGCTGTCGTGGTTTCAACGCCGCAGGATCTGGCATTGATTGATGCGCGTAAGGGACTGGCTATGTTCCGCAAGGTCGATGTACCGGTCTTGGGTATCGTCGAGAATATGAGTTATTTCATCGCGCCCGATACCGGTACGCGTTATGATATTTTCGGCCATGGTGGGGCGCGCAAGGAGGCCGAGCGTCTCAACGTACCGTTCCTCGGCGAAGTGCCGCTGCACATGGATATCCGCGCGCATTCCGATGAGGGCACACCTGTAACCGTGGTCGAACCCGATAGTGTTCACGCAAAAATCTATCGCGATATTGCTGCGAGGGTTTGGGAGAATATGAAAGGATCAGGCGCGGGCAGGCCCGCTCCGGCGATCGTGTTTGAATAACGGAATAAGGCAGTAGGGCCATAAGGTCGTATGTTTAGTCTTTCAGAAGACGGAACGACTGTATTCTTCACTGCCCTACTGCCCTACTGCCCTACTGCCCTAATCAGGTAATCACGCTCGGTGCATCACGTCGGCTGCGTTTCTTGACTTCCGTGATCTGTTCCGCGGCATCGATCAGGCTGGCCAGCGTTTCCTGCGTATCAAGATCGTGTTTCGCCTTGTCGGCTTCATAGCGCTCGATATAGATGCGGATCGTTGCGCCCGAAGTACCGGTTCCGGAAAGGCGAAGCACGATGCGACCGCCGCCTTCGAAATAGATACGCACGCCCTGATGCTCGCTCACCGAATGATCGATGGGATCATGATAGGTGAAATCGTCTGCCTTCTCGATCTTAAGACAGTTAATGGTCATGCCGGGCAGGGTCGCAAGCTTTGCGCGCAGGTCGGCCACCAGCTGTTTTGCGATATCTGCATCAACCGCTTCATAATCGTGGCGGGTATAATAATTGCGCCCGAAACGCGCCCAGTGTTCTTCGACGATCGCCTTCACGCTTTCCTTGCGCACCGCCAGAATATTGAGCCAAAGCAGCACCGCCCACAGACCGTCCTTTTCGCGCACATGATCGGAACCGGTGCCCGAGCTCTCCTCGCCGCAGATCGTGACCTTGCCATGATCAAGCAGATTACCGAAAAATTTCCAGCCGGTCGGTGTCTCGTAGATGCCGATGCCCAGTTTTTCGGCCACGCGGTCGGCTGCGGCACTCGTCGGCATGGAGCGTGCAATGCCTTTGATTCCGTCCTTATACCCCGGCGCCAGATGTGCATTGGCGGCAAGAAGGGCAAGCGAATCGGATGGGGTCACAAAAATGTCGCGGCCCAGAATAAGGTTGCGGTCACCGTCGCCGTCAGATGCCGCGCCGAAATCCGGTGCATTCTGAGACATCAGCAGATCATAAAGCCCCTTGGCATAGACGAGGTTGGGATCGGGGTGATGGCCACCGAAATCCGGTAGCGGAACGAAATTAATAACGCTGCCCCCTTGCGCACCAAGGCGGCGCTCGAAAATCTCCTTGGCATAGGGTCCGGTCACGGCATGCATGGCGTCAAACCGCATTTCGAAACCGCCCTTGATCATGGCGCGGATCGCATCGAAATCAAAAAGGCTTTCCATCAGCTCAGCATAATCGGCGACAGAATCGAAGACGACGATTTCCGTCTCGCCGATTTTCGTCGTTCCCAACGTGTCGATATCGATGTCGGGCGCATCAGCTATTTTATATTGGTCGATCACCTTGGAACGGGCAAAGATCGCCTCGGTGATCTTTTCGGGTGCCGGCCCGCCGTTGCCGGTATTGTATTTAATGCCGAAATCTTCCTTCGGGCCACCAGGGTTGTGGCTTGCCGACAGAATGATGCCGCCAAAGGCCTTGTATTTGCGGATCATGTTGGAAGCGGCGGGCGTGGAAAGAATGCCGCCCTGTCCGATCATGATGCGGCCGAACCCATTGGCGGCTGCGATCTTGATCAGTTTCTGGATGACCTCGCGATTATAGAAGCGCCCGTCACCACCAACCACCAGTGTCTGATCGGTAAATCCCTCCAGCACGTCGAACACCGACTGGATGAAGTTTTCAGCGTAGTTTGCCTGCTGAAAAACGGGCACTTTCTTACGCAGGCCTGACGTGCCGGGCTGTTGATCCTGATAGGGCGTGGTAGCAATCGTTTTGACGGTCATGTTTTTCCCGTTCGATTCAATCGGTTGGTCATCTGCAGTTTGACCGCATTTGCGATCCTTGCAAGGCAGTTTCTTGAAACAGACAGATAGAGCTTATTTGTAACGGCTCTGCATCAAACTTGCGCACCTCGCATAATAAACTGTGTTTTGGACCAACACGCAATGTTGAAAGCCGCTTGAGAGTTGCGCGCAAATCCGCCATGTCTGTGCCCGAATTAATATGGGACACACGAGATGGTGCCGATTGAACGCAAAGAGCTGGTTGCAAAAATTCTGGCCCGCAGCGCCGCAACGCACGACCGGCTGATCGTGGCAATCGCCGGGCCACCGGGATCTGGCAAATCGACCATAGCGGATTATCTGTGCAAGGCGATCAATCAGGGCGCGGATTATCCGGCCATTATTGTACCGATGGATGGCTTTCATCTTGATGATTCCATTCTCGATAAACGTGGCCTTAAAAGCCGCAAGGGCTCTCCGCCGACCTTTGACTGTGCGGGTTTTGCCGCTTTGCTCGAACGGCTGAAAGCTGCGCAGGAAGACGTCTTCATTCCGGTTTTCGACCGTTCTCTGGAGCTTTCACGCGCTGCCGCTTCCGTCGTGACGCCGCAGCACCGCATTCTTCTGGTCGAAGGCAATTACCTGCTCCTCGATGAGGAGCCGTGGTCACGCCTTGGTTCGCTCTTCGACTTGACGGTTGCGCTCGACGTGCCGTTGCCCATCCTTGAACGCCGCCTTGTCGATCGCTGGCTGCATTACGGCTTTGATCCTGACGCTGCCCGCGCAAAAGCCCATGCCAATGATCTCCCCAATGCCGAACGGGTGATAACCTATTCCCGCAAGGCGGATTACATCCTTTCGAGTACCGAATCCTAGGTGAGAAATGCCACAAAAGCTCTTTGCGGGTTGCGGCGCGACCTATACGTCTGCATGATGAGAAAATCATAGCATTTTGCAATTTCTGGAAATCGCTTCATGACCGATTATGTCTTCGCGCCGCGCCCGCAATCCTTTCTGCCTGTGAAGGGAAGCCAGGCGCGTTTTCCCGTTCATCGCATCTATTGCGTTGGCCAGAATTATGCCGATCACGCTCTGGAGATGGGCGGAGACCCAACCCGCAATCCGCCGTTTTTCTTTCAGAAAAACCCAGATTGTCTGGTGATCGATGGTGGCGATTTTCCTTATCCTGCCCGGACCGAGGATGTGCATCACGAAATCGAGCTTGTGGTGGCGCTGAAATCCGGTGGAAGCGATATTGCAGTCGAGGAAGCGCGCGATCATATCTATGGATATGCGGTCGGTATCGACATGACGCGACGTGACCTTCAGGCTATGGCCAAGAAAGCGGGACGTCCCTGGGAGGTGGCTAAGGCTTTCGATCATTCAGCTCCCTGTTCCGCTGTCGTGCCAGTAAGCGAGACAGGCTTTTTGGAAAACGGATTGATTACACTTTCCATCAATGGGGAAACCCGCCAGTCTGGCGACCTCAATCAGATGATCTGGAAAGTGGCGGAAACGATTTCTTATCTGTCATCACTGTTCGAATTGCAGCCGGGCGACCTGATCTTTACCGGCACACCGGCGGGTGTGGGGCCCGTAAAAAGTGGCGACCGCCTGGAAGGTCGGGTTGAGGGCGTTGGTACGGTCACTGCAACCGTGAGATAGAGCTTTACCGGAGGACATGAATGAGCACTTATCTGCCGAAGGATGTGCATGACGCGCTGGAGCGTTTTATTGTCGAGAGACAGACCGGACTGAACCAGACCGAGGCCATAGCGCTCATCCTGCGTGGCTGGCTGACGCAGGAGGGCTATCTTGTGGCTTCAAGCGCACAGGGCACACCACCCGAAGAGCTTAATGCCGCCAATGATGATTAGAACAGCGTTGCCGAAATGAAGCAGGTCGGGAAGTGAATGTTGGAGTATGCCCATTTTAAATCGCTTCCCCTTTTTGCTGTACATGCTTTATAGGAAACGCCATTGATGGAACTGCGAAGGGAATGGCTTTCGCATGCTGACGTAAAGCAAGACGACGGGGCAATGATAGAAGATGGTTAAATCTCCACAGCAGGAGGCAGGACGCAAGACTGCACTCGGGCGGCGTCTTCTGGTCCTGATGATTTTGACCATTCTTCTGATCATCGCGCTCGTGTGGATGAGCATTTATCTTTTCAATGCAGATGGCGGTATCGGGTTCGATGACCTGGGGATTTTTGCCCTGGGATTCGAAGGGGTCGATACGATGCTGCCGCGCATTCTATAGTCCATAGCTTTTAAGCCTAACTGGGCGTCAGCTTGGCTTTGACGAAAACATCATAGCGTGTGCTTTTGCCTAAAATCTGATGTGAGGGTTTGCGTAGCCCGGCCATCGGCGAGGCGCGCAAGGGCCATTTCAGCACCACGCGGTTTTTCGCATATTCCAGAGCAGCCTGCATCAATTTTTCCGAATCCGCATCGGATCCGACGATCTCGCGGATCTGGCGCATTTCCTTCTTCACCAGGGCGGAGTTGCCGCGCGGCGGGTGCATGGGGTCGACAAGCACCACCTGCGGCTTGAGTTCCTGCAAAAGCAGGCAGGAGTCGCCATGTAGCAAGGTCATGCGCGCGACCGTCTCGGCATAGTGGCCGCCCTCGGCGCTTGCGCGTGCCAGACCTTTCGCGAGCAGTTCATGCATTTTTTCCGAGCGCTCGATCAGCGTCACGTTCGCGCCCAGAGAAGCCAGAAAAAACGCGTCACGACCGAGTCCCGCTGTCGCATCGACGATGTTTGGCGTGATTCCACTTGCAAAGCCTGCTGCCCGCGCCAACGCCTGCCCGCGGCCCTCGCCTGAGCGAAACCTGTGGCCAACTGCACCACCGACAAAATCGACAATAAGCGTGGATGCGTCTGCACTTTGGGACATGGGTTTCTCAGACTGGGCCAAAGTTTCTTAGAAAGGACAGGGCGCGGTGAACATGACATCATGCCCGGAAGAATGGCGGAATGTCAGTGTTTGTGCATGCAGCATCAAACGGTCTGCTGCTTTCCGTGCCTCGTCTTCGGCATAAAATTCGTCGCCAAGGATAACATGGCCCAGAGCTTTCATATGGACACGCAGTTGATGCGTACGCCCGGTCATAGGAAAGAGTTGCAAGCGCGTCGTTTTTTCCTTGCGCTTGACGACCTTCCACCGGGTCTGGGCAGGCTTGCCGTTGTCGTGGTCTACGCGATGACGCGGCTTGTTGTCGGGGTCGATCGCCAGCGGCAGATCGATCAGCCCTTCGTCCTTTTCAAGGTGACCCCATACTTCCGCTACGTAGGTTTTTCCGGTCGTTCGTGCTTCAAACTGCGCCGCAATGGCGGCGTGCGCCTGGCGGTTGAGTGACATCAGCACCAGCCCGGACGTATCCTTGTCCAGACGGTTGATCATCAGTGCTGTGGGGAATTGTTTTTGTACGCGCACAGACAGGCTGTCGGACAGGGCAGGATGGCGCCCAGGGACAGAGAGAAGACCGCTTTGCTTATCCAGAACCAGAATGTCCGCATCCTGATGGATGATGGAAATAGAGGGTTCCAGAGGCGGATTATAGACTGGAGAAGTATCTGATAGCACATTCATAATATGGCTTTAGCATAAAGTGCTCGACGCTGAGAAGCGAGAGCATGCAAGCCTTTAAATCAAAACTTCTGGAAAGCGAAATGACCCGAATTGCTGCGCAAGCAGCCTTTAGGCTTCCTCTTGGCCGTGTTTGCGTGCTAGAAAGTAGTATTACCAGACGGATTTTGACCGGAGCAGCACCGTAGCATGTTGCGAAGACCAAGAGGAATGGCATGGCATTCGAGGATATCAAGGCGGAAATTGCGCTGCTGTTTGAGCAGATGGTGAATCAGCCTGAAGATGTGCATGAAATTCGCGAGACGGTTCGCGAAAAATTGAATGCATTGCGGGCGAGCGGTATGCCTTTGCCGGAAGATCTGGTCGAGCTGGAACAGCGCCTTGAAAAAGACTTCGGTTCCTGAGACGAGACCGGTCATGAGATTCGCGCCTCTCCTTTCTTCTCCTGGTAGCCTGATACGCAAGGCGCTTGGTTTATGCGTCTGCGCCGTCGCACTCAGTGCCTGCAACACGACCACAACAACCACGGACGGCAAAGTAGCAAAGACCGCACTGATTGAAAGTGGTACGTCTTCGACAGCATCGAACACGACGGCTGCGGATACAGCGGATCGTGAAGATGCCGGGTACCAAATGGTCGCTTCGCTGGATAATCCGGCCTTGCCGGCTGTCGGTCCTGTTCCGGGCATGCGCGAGCAATCGGAAACCCTCCTCGCTTATGCCGGTGGCAAGACCGCTTCGCCGGTTTCAGAAGCCGCGAGCCTTTCGGTTACAACGCCTGCGCAGGCACCGAAGGAACTTGATACGCTGATTAGTCAATATTCGGTTGCGTATGATGTGCCAGAGCAACTTGTGCGCCGCGTCGTTCATCGCGAAAGCCGGTTTAATCCGGCGGCGCGCAACGGTCCCTATTACGGTCTCATGCAAATCAGCCATCCGACCGCGCGCGGCATGGGTTATAAGGGGTCGCCCAAGGGCCTTCTTGATGCCGAGACCAACCTGAAATATGCCGTGCGTTATCTGTCGGGTGCCTATAAGGTTGCCGATGGCAATGAAAATCAGGCCGTTCGTTTTTATGCGCGGGGCTATTATTACGATGCAAAGCGCAAGGGGCTTTTGAAGGAAACAGGTCTCGACGGTAGCTTCCGCAAGGCGGCACCGCCGGCAGTAGCGACCGACACGACGACGGCGTCCATACAATAAACGTGTCCTTTCGGCGGTGCGCGCACCTGCCCGTCATTTTGCTGCTGCAAATCTATGATGTGTTGTGTTTGAAATTCGATAGAAACTGTGCGCCAAGGTCATACGAATTTCGGATTAGCCACACTGGCAGGTTTCTGGCACGACAGGACGAGCGCGATGAATGTGAGATTGCCAGATTCCATTAAATGGAAATATGACCGGGCCGAGCTGTGGGCCGATGGTGTCATTCATGTGTTGGGCGTGACACTGGCGCTGGTCGGTGCCGTGGCAATGCTGATCCGCTTTCTGCCCAATATGCCCGTTGCCACCTCGATTTCGTCGAGTGTCTATCTGGCCAGCCTTCTGGCTGCACTCACTATTTCAGCAATTTATAATATATGGCCGGTTTCGCCGACCAAATGGTTTTTGCGCCGTTTCGATCATTCGGCGATTTATCTCCTGATCGCGGGAACCTACACGCCTTTCGTGATGCATATGGGTGAGCGCGCGCTGCCTCTGCTGCTTTTCGTGTGGGGCGTGGCGCTTTTCGGCGTGGTGCTGAAACTGTTCCTGCCGGGGCGCTATGATCGGCTGTCGATTCTGCTTTATCTGGCGCTCGGCTGGAGTGGCATCATGGTCTATGACACCATGATCCAGTCGCTTTCACCGCCCGTATTCTGGCTGATCGCAGCGGGTGGTATGGTCTATTCGTTGGGTGTCATCTTCCACGTCTGGGAACGGCTGCGGTTTCAGAACGCCATCTGGCACGGCTTTGTCGTAGTGGGTGCGGCGCTGCATTACTGCGCAGTGTTTTTCGTCGGACTGTGGAACTGAAAACACTTTTCGGACAGGGGGTTGTGAAATACCCTCTAATGAAAATCGCGCGATTTTGGTAAAATACGCACATTTCTCGGGTGATGTGCCATCTGCGATGGTGCCGTCAGGTGTGGGGCATCACGTCCGCCAAGCCGGTTCAGTGCCGCCGAGTGGTCCTCGAGATTTGCTGCCACCAGATGTACGACTCCTTCCGGGCTGCGCTGGATCTGCCCTTCGACATGGATCAGCCGCGCACCCATGATCACGCTGCGGAACTTTTTCATAATCTTTGGCCAGACCACGATATTGGCAATGCCGGTTTCGTCCTCGATGGTGAGAAAGACCACGCCCTTGGCGCTGCCGGGGCGCTGGCGCACCGTGACGACGCCTGCCACTTTGCCACGCGCCTTATCCATCCCGTCCTGCACGGAGCGGCAGGTAGAAACACCTTCTCGCGCCAGTTCGTCGCGCAGATAATGCAGCGGATGACCTTTTAGCGACAGCCGTGTCGTTTCATAATCAGCGATCACATGCTCGCTTTCGGCCATTGGCGGCAGTTGGCTTGGTGGCTCTTGTGCCAGTTCGCTTGCTGCGGCCGCCTGGAAGAGCGGCAATGTCTCGTCATTGGGCAGGCGACGCACGGCCCAGAGTGCCGAACGCCGGCCGATGTCGAGCGAGCCGAAGGCATCGGCATCGGCAAGCGCGGTAAAAGCGCGGCGGTCGAGCCGCAGACGGCGGTGCATGTCCTCGATCGTGCGATAAGGCTCTGCCCTCTCAGTAACCAGCAGTTTGGCGTTGCCCTTGGAAAAGCCCTCGATCTGCCTAAACCCGAGCCGCAGGGCGGGGCGGGTAGCGGGCGTGTCTTCCAGCATATTGTCCCAATGGCTGAAATTCACATCGACCGGACGAACCTCCACGCCATGGTCGCGGGCATCGCGCACGATCTGCGCGGGCGCATAAAACCCCATCGGCTGTGAATTAAGCAATGCTGCGGCAAAGACTTCCGGGTGATGGCATTTCAGCCAGGCGGAAATATAAACCAGAAGCGCAAAGCTCGCCGCATGGCTTTCGGGAAAGCCATATTCGCCAAACCCCTTGATCTGGTTGAAGCAGTTTTCGGCAAAGGTCCGGTCATAGCCACGCGTTACCATGCCCTCGACCATTTTTTTCTCCATGGTGCCTATGGTGCCCATCTTCCGGAAGGTCGCCATGGCGCGGCGCAATAGATTGGCTTCGTCGGGCGTGAACTGTGCCGCCTCAATGGCGATGCGCATGGCCTGTTCCTGAAACAGCGGCACGCCCAAGGTTTTTCCCAGAATTTTTTTCAACTCGTCCGGTTTGCCATGTTGCGGGGAGGGCGCAGGATAGTTGACTTTTTCCTGTTCATTGCGCCGTCGGAGATAGGGATGCACCATGTCGCCCTGAATAGGACCGGGTCGCACGATGGCGACCTCGATGACGAGGTCATAGAATTTTCGGGGTTTCAGGCGCGGCAGCATGTTCATCTGCGCGCGGCTTTCCACCTGAAAAACGCCGAGCGAATCGCCCTTGCACAGCATGTCGTAGACGGCTTCGTCGTCCTGCTCGACCGTTGCCAGCGTCAGCTTCCTGCCGCCATAAAAATGCGGCTTGTGCTCATATATGAGGTCGAAAGCTTTGCGGATGCAGGTCAGCATGCCGAGCGACAGCACATCGACCTTCATCAGCCCCAGTTCGTCGATATCGTCCTTGTCCCATTCGATGAAGGACCGTTTTTCCATCGCCGCCGGGCCGATCGGCACGGTTTCGTCGAGCCGGTGGCGGGCCAGAACGAAGCCGCCGACATGCTGCGACAGGTGGCGGGGAAAGCCGATAAGGTCGATGGCAAGTTCTACCGCCCGCCGGATGAGCGGATTGTCGGGATCAAGGCCTGCCTGCCTGATATGGCCGGGGTCGATGGCACCGCCCGATATGCCCCAGACCGTATTGGCGAGTGCTGCCGTCACATCCTCTGTCAGCCCCAGCGCCTTGCCCACATCGCGGATGGCGCTACGCGAACGATAGCGGATGACGGTCGCGACAATCGCAGCACGGTCCCGGCCATAACGTTCATAGACATATTGCATCACTTGCTCGCGCCGCTCATGCTCGAAATCGACGTCGATATCCGGCGGCTCCTTGCGCTCTTTCGACAGAAAGCGCTCGAAAAGAAGATCGGATTTGTCGGGGTCCACGCCGGTGACACCGAGGCAGAAACAGACAGCGGAATTGGCCGCCGAACCGCGCCCCTGACAAAGGATTTTTTCCTTGCGTGCATACTGCACGATGTCGTGGACGGTCAGAAAATAGGCCGCATAATCGAGCTCGGCAATCAGCGCCAGTTCCTTATCGATGAGGTCGCGCACTTTCTGGGGTATGTCCGCGCCGTAATGGCTGGCGGCTCCCTCCCAGACGAGGTCGTGCAGATGCTGCTGTGGTGTCTTGCCGGGCGGCACCGGTTCGTCGGGATAATCATAGCTTAATTCATCGAGCCGGAAGCTGATGGGGGCGACGAAATCGGCGGTGGCAGCGATGGCTCCGGGATAATCGCGGAAAAGCCTACGCATTTCCTGACCCGGTTTCAGATGGCGCTCGGCATTTTTTTCAAGAGACCGCCCGGCGGCAAAGACGGTTGTGTGATGGCGCGTGGCGTTCAGCACATCCTGAAGTGCCCGCCGGTCGGGATGATGATAGAGCGCGTCATTGGTGGCGAGAAGCGGGATACCAGCTTCTGCCGCCAGAGCGGCAATGCGTTGCGCGCGCCTTGCATCCGCGCCCTGATGCGGCATGGTCAGTGCCACCCACACGCATCCGGGCGCCGCCTTGGCGATTTCAGCAAGGCGTTCAGGGAAATCTGTGGCTTCATCTTCTGGCGGAAAGACGGCAATCTGGAACTGGCGCGCACGAAATAGAAAATCGGACCATTGGAGATGACATTCGCCTTTGATGGCGGCGCGCTCCTTGCCTTCGGTCAACAGACGGCAAAGCTGGCCATAGGCGGCGCGATCACGTGGATAGACCACCATTTCCGGTGTGCCGTCGGCAAAGGACAGGCGGCAGCCGATGAACAGCCGGAAAGCCGAATTTTTCCGCAAATCCTTCCACGCGGCGTGCGCCCGCACTACGCCGGCCAGCGTGTTGCGGTCGGCAATGCCGATGCCGGAAAGACCGATGGCATGCGCCTGCAGCACCAGTTCCTGCGGGTGTGACGCGCCTTCAAGGAAGGAGAAATTGCTGGCCGCCGCCATCTCGTAACAGGGGGTGATCATGCGAAAAGCCCATGCAGAAACCAGCGCGGCTGGTTTGCGCCATCATAAAGTCCCTCACGGAACAGCCAGAAGCGTTGGCCGTTTTCGTCCTCAACCCGATAATAATCGCGCAGTTCCGGCATTTTTGTGCCGATGGACAACCACCATTCCGGTTCGATCCGTTCCGGACCTTCGGCAAGGCGGATACGATGGTGCACCCGCCGCCACACGAAGAAAGTAGGCGGGCTGTCGGGCACCTCGGCTACGGTATCGACGGGCTGCGGCGGCTGGAAGAGTTTTATCGGGCGCTCCGGGGGCGTGCTGGAAAAGTCGGGAAAAGCGGAGCTGTCTTTGCCTTTTCCATTAAGGGCAGGATACAGACTAAAAGCGCGCTCGGGCATATGGGTGTCACGCGAAAAGGGGATGAGTACATGGTCTGGTCCGAGCCGTGCGGAAAGCCGGTCGATCAGTTGGCCGAAACCGGCCTTGTCTTCCTCGTGTTGGTCAAGCCCGGTCTGGTGCTGGCGGATCCGTGTTGTGCGTAATGCGGAAAGCCGGATGAGGTCGAAACCGAACCCGGCGTCGAGCGGATCGACAAGCCCGCCAAGCCGTTCGCGCACAAGGCGCAGGAAAATTGGTGCGTCACGCAGTGGCTGGCCGGTCTCGACCGGGATATGACGCATTGCGCCGTCGACACGAAAAAATGAGGATTCCACCAGAAGCGCGCCCTTGCCGTCCCCCTCAAGCTGTGTGAACAGATCCCGCGCCAATTGTAAAATGATATGCTCAATGCGTTCCATAGTCGTCACCGGCTCGGACAGGCGGCAGGCGCTCGTCGCATAAGGCTCAATGCGCAGCGGTGAAATAGGAGTGCTTGTCTGGCGTGCCAGCCGGTCGAGTTTTGCAGCAAGCTCCGGTCCGAACCGAGCGGTGAGGGCAGCTCGCGGCAGTGCGCTCACATCGCCGATCTTTTTAAGCCCGGCGCGTTTGAGACCGGTTTCGGTTGCCTCATCAAGTTCGAGGGCGGCAATTGGCAGGCGTGGCAAAAGCCGGTCTGTTTCATTCGGCATGAAAACGCCGCCATCGCTGTTGCGCGCCAGAAGGCGTGCTGCAAGACTGTTGTCGGCGATTGCGGCGCGCGCGGTAAAGCCCGTGCGCGCAAGGCGCTGGATCATATCGGCGCGCAGGCCGTGAGGACCACCAAAAAGATGCGCGCAGCCGGTAATATCCAGCATCAGCCCATAGGGCTCATCGAATGCGACAAGCGGCGTATAGCGTTCGCACCAATGGGCAAGCCTGCTTAATAGGGCGTGGTCGCGCTCGGGTTCGGCGGTTGCGACAGTGAGTGTCTCCACCCGCGCCCGCGCATCGGTCAGCGCCATGCCGGAGAAAAGCCCGAGCGCCGCAGCACTTGCATCGACGGCGCTAAGGCGCAAGGCATTGGCTGTGCGCTCGGTTATAACAAGCGGTGGATTGATGAGCGTTTCAGGTCGGGCGTTGCGATAAAGCCGGTCCGTTGGCAGAAACGGGAACCAGATTGCGAGAAATGCGCGTTCCGGCATTGTCTTGCGTTGCGCCGCTTGGGCCGAATTCAAGCCTGTCATTGTTCCATTCCATGATCCATTGCCCGCAGGTGCCGTGGCGGTTGCGTTCCAGAACGGCGGAAAAGGTGGGGTTCCCGGGCGCATTGGCACCGGCAGAGCGCGAAGGTGCCGCGGCGATGCGCCAGCGACTGACCGCAGCGCTCGACTGGCCCGAGGGGTGGCTTTTCAACAGCAGGACCGTAAGCCCACTGGCTTCCGCCGCAAGCAGCAGGCGGCGCGAGGCGGTGAGGTCGAGGCATTGCGGCTGGCCGGTGATAGAAGTGACGACGGCAGACAGGTGAGCCTTGCCGTTGCCTGCTTCCAGTGCATCATTGGCAGCCTTCAGCACCTGTCTTGCATCGGGGCAACGGACGATCAGAAGGGCTGTGGGGTCGATGCCAAAAGCGGCGAGCCCCGGCGGGTAAATTCCGCCATATTCTGCTGCCGCCCTTTCTTCCTCGATCCAGACGATTGGACGCTTTCTTGTTGCCATGCGGCATGAAAGAGCCAACGAAAAGCCCGATGCCGCCATGGTCGCGCCGGGGTTTTCCGCAACAATCTCATGCAAAGCATTGCCAGCCAGCCCATGCGGAAATGCCTGATCCGCACCCTCATGGCCGAGCGTAAAGCTGCGGGAGCGCCCGCCATTTTCTCCGTCCGCTGCAAAACCGCCTTGCGGATCGTTGCCTTCAATGGCCGTAACCATGCGTCGCAACGCCGCCATATCCAAGCTGCCCACGTCAACAATTCCTGTAATTTGCTGATAGCTGTCCCGTCACCTGTGCGTTGCGCCGATGCTGGAAACAGTTGTATGTTCTTCATTTGTTCTAGTATTGAATCGAGTCTGGCAAGAGTCAAGTGCCAAGAATCGATTGTCATGGGGCGGCATTCTCCTTTATATGAAACATATATGATTCATATAAAGGTCAAGCCGTGGGTATTGTGAAAATCAGTGATGAACTGCATGAGGAAGTGCGCAAGGCAAGCGATGTCATGTGCCGCTCCATCAATGCGCAGGCCGAATACTGGATGACGGTCGGCATGCTGGCGCAGACCAATCCCGACATGTCGTTCAATGAAATCGTGCAGATGCAATTGCGCGGCGCGCAAGTGGAAATTCCTGCTTTGCCTGTACGTGCATCATGATCAAGACGCCTGCCGAACTGGAAAAGATGGCGGCTTCCGGCGCGTTGCTGGCATCCGTCTTTACGCTGATTGATTCTCTGCCGCTTGCGGGCATGACGACGATGCAGGTCAATGATTGCGTTGAGGATTATATCGTGCGCGAACTGAAAGCCCGGCCCGCCAGCAAGGGGCAATATGATTATCCCTATGTGCTCAATGCATCGCGCAATCAGGTCGTCTGCCACGGCATGCCGTCGGATGACGCGGTGATTGCCGATGGCGAGATCATCAATTTCGATATCACGCTGGAAAAGGATGGCTATATCGCTGATTCCAGCAAGACCTATATGGTCGGCGCGGTCGCGCCCTTTGCCTCGCGGCTGGTGCGCGTGACCTATGAGGCGCTGTGGAAGGGCATTGCCGCCGTGCGTCCTGGTGCAACGCTGGGCGATATCGGCTATGCTATCGAGCGGCATGCCAAGCGCCATGATTACAGTGTCGTGCGTGATTATTGCGGTCATGGGATCGGGCGCGAAATGCATGAGGAGCCGCAGGTTCTACATTTCGGCAAACCCGGCACCGGCGAGGGGCTGCGCGAAGGCATGGTCTTTACCATCGAGCCGATGCTCAATCAGGGCACGGCAAAGGTTACGACCGAGAAAGACGGCTGGACGGTGGTGACGAAAGACGGAAAGCTCTCGGCGCAGTTCGAGCATACGGTTGCCGTCACAAGCCAGGGCGTGCGCGTGCTGACGTTACGCCCGGGCGAGGAAAAGATGCTGGCTGGTATCCGAAACGCGGCCTGAATCAGATTTTTTCGGCCATTTTCAAAAGTGAGACGATCACGCCACCAATCAGCATACAGGCTGAAAGGATAATGCCCAGAATGAGCGGCACATATGTAAGCGGAGAAACGTAAGGCGCGACTTCGATCTGGAAATCGGAGCGGATGTTTTGCGGGGTGAGACAGGTGATCTCATAATTGCCCGGCGCTGCGCATTCGAAATGGCCCAATGGATAGGATGCATTGCCGCTCATATCTGTCTTGTTGGCGGAGAGCAAAGCGCGGCCCAGCGCGTGATAAGGTACCTCCACCCCGGATGCATGTGACCGGATTGTAAAATCTGCGGAAAAATGCGCGCGACCGGTGATGAAGCTCAAAGGCGGAAACACCACGTTGATCGTATATTGCCCGGCTTTGCTTAAGCGGACTGTCTGCGGTTTGGTCTTGGATGAAAAGCGGTGGCGGAGGGCTGTAGCAAGTTTCATCAGGGCTGAAACCGAGCGCACCAGCAGATAAAGCCCAAGGCGACTGAGGCAGCCATTGCTGAATAAAAAATCACGATGTCAGTCTTCATAGACAGGCTCTATCATGAAAAAAGCCCCGCCTGAGCGGGGCTTTCCGTGTGAACCAGACGGCCTATTTGCGGTCGCGGGCAGCAAGCGTGCGCAAACGCAGCGCATTGAGCTTGATGAAGCCTGCCGCATCCTTCTGGTCATAAGCGCCGTGATCATCCTCAAAGGTGACGAGCTTGTCGGAATAAAGCGATTTGTCCGATTCCCGGCCTGTGACTATGACATTGCCCTTATAGAGCTTGAGGGTTACTTCGCCTTCGACATGTTTCTGGCTCAGATCAATGGCTGCTTGCAGCATTTCGCGCTCCGGCGAGAACCAGAAGCCGTAATAGATGAGTTCTGCATAGCGCGGCATCAACTCGTCTTTAAGGTGTGCGGCACCGCGGTCGAGCGTGATCGATTCAATCGCACGGTGCGCTGCGAGCAGGATCGTGCCGCCCGGCGTTTCATAGACGCCGCGTGATTTCATGCCGACAAAACGGTTTTCGACCAGATCGAGACGACCAATGCCGTTGTCACGACCGTATTCGTTGAGCTTGGTCAGCAGCATTGCCGGAGACAGGCGCTCGCCATTGATGGAAACCGCGTCGCCCTTCTCGAAACCGATCTTGATGATGGTTGGCTGATCGGGTGCGGTTTCGGGCGAAATGGTGCGCATATGCACATATTCAGGCGCTTCCAGTGCCGGGTCTTCCAGAACCTTACCCTCAGATGATGAGTGCAGAAGATTGGCGTCAACCGAGAACGGGGCCTCGCCCTTTTTGTCCTTTGCGACCGGAATCTGGTGCTGTTCGGCGAATTCCAGGAGATGCGTGCGGCTCTTGAACGACCAGTCGCGCCATGGCGCGATGATCTTGATGTCGGGGTTGAGAGCATAGGCCGCAAGCTCAAAACGGACCTGATCGTTGCCCTTGCCGGTCGCACCATGCGCAATGGCGTCGGCACCGGTCTTTTTGGCGATCTCGATCAGGTGCTTGGAAATCAGCGGACGGGCAATGGAAGTGCCGAGCAGGTAAACACCTTCATAAACGGCATTGGCACGGAACATCGGGAAGACGAAATCGCGCACGAATTCCTCGCGAACGTCCTCGATAAAGATTTCCTTGATGCCGAGCATTTCCGCTTTTTTGCGGGCTGGTTCAAGTTCTTCGCCCTGACCCAGATCAGCGGTAAAGGTCACGACTTCCGCGCCCAGTTCCGTTTGCAGCCACTTCAGGATAATCGAGGTATCGAGACCGCCCGAATAGGCGAGAACGACTTTTTTAACGTCTTTCCACTTGCTCATAATTCACTTCCGTTCGATGCGCTGATGGCCGCAGGGTGGCGGCCGAAAAACTTAATCTCGAAAGTCTTTTATCAGTTGTCCAAGGCGGTGCAAGCCGCATGGCGCCGACTTATCAAAAAGAGCGAAAAAAGCGATAGCCGTGAAAAGAAATCCGTGTCTTTTTCGCATTTTCCCACGCAAAACCGCTTCACACTTTTGCTGGAAATGCGTTAGCTTGCAGCAAATCTCTGGAGTTTTATCCATGTCGTTTCTGACGAATCTGACCTTCATCCCCGAATGGACTGTTTTTGCCCAGTTCGTGATTGCCACGATCATTTTGACCATCACGCCGGGACCGGACATGACGCTGTTCGTGGGCCGTGCGCTGTCGGAGGGCAAGGGCGCGGGCTTTGCCTGTATGGCAGGGGCCAGCACCGGCATCATCATCCATACCAGCATGGTGGCGTTAGGGCTGTCGGCGCTGATCCTTGCATCACCTGCAGCCTTCACCGCGCTGAAAGTGATTGGCGCGGGTTATCTGGTCTGGCTTGCCGTGCAGGCGATCCGCAAGGGATCGGCTTTTTCGCCGGAAAAGAGCGGCGGGCGCAAGCATACCCTGTTTCAGAACTGGCTGACGGGGCTCGGCATCAACCTGCTCAATCCCAAAATCATCCTGTTCAACATGACGTTCCTGCCGCAATTTGTCTCGGCGCATGATCCGCATGCCATGGGAAAGCTGTTTTTTCTCGGGCTGTCGTTTATTCCGCTGGCGCTGCCGCTGACCATTCCCATGATCTTGGCAGCCGACCGTTTTGCGGGGCTTTTGAAAAAGAACCCTACGGTCACGCGCGTCGTTGACTGGCTGTTTGCGGGAATTTTCTCGGCTTTTGCGCTGAAAATCATTACCGCGCAGGCGAAATAGCTTTACTGCGCCGGGCGGTTTGCAAGCCGTCCGGCATTGCGTCCCGCTATCAGCCAGTAGACGAAGCCCGCAATCAGTCCCGCAAAGGCGTAGCTTGCAAAGAGGAAGAGTGCTGCGATGATGCTGAGGCCAGAAGTGAACAGCATAGCCGTTCCTGCCGCAGCGGTTGCGATCACAACGCCGCTCAGTCCGTAAAACTGGGGCGGGCGCTTCTTGCATGCTTCCGCAAAGATGATGAGGATCAGCGCCGGAATGAAACTGAAGGCACCAGCAAACGTTGACATCATCGTTCCGCCACGCCAGATGGCAGACCAAAATCCGGCCGTTTGTGGATCGGCTATCAGCGCTCTCAAGTCATGAAGAAAGCTGATGGAACCACTTAAAATCAATATGATAATTGCCAGAGAAAAGCCGGATGCCAGAACGGCCAGACAATAACCAATCAAAATCGTCATAAATCGTGAGATATAATCGGAAGTATCGTGCAAGGTGTGCATCCTTTTAAAATAATATTAAATATTTATAATGTAGAAATAATGTTATAATTTTTGTACACGAATAACTATATTATGGCTTTCATGTGTCTTTGTGTTATTTAAAATTATAGTCTCATTATTGTGATGTCTATTCGTGGCAGATTTGCTGCTTGCAGGTCAGCATATGAAACTCACGTTTTAATCAGCCGTCCGGCATTGCGACCGGCGATCAGCCAGTAGACGAAGCCGCCGACAATACCGGCGCAGGCACTCGCCAGCACCAGAAGTGAGATGTGCGAAAAATCCCGGCTGTCGTTGAAAGGCACGATTGCGCCTGCGCTCGCAAGCCCGATCACACCGCCGAAAATCGCATAAAAGAGAGACGAGCGATAGCTGCGGATTTCGGCCAACATTACGATGACTAGAGTGGGCAACAGGCTGATGCCGCCGCCCAGCATGGCAAAGACAATTCCGCCGATGAAAACGCTGCTCCAGAAGCTTGACGCCACCCACGCAGCACCTGCATCGGTGCTGTCAGCCAGCATGACGAAATCCTGCATCATCGCATCCACGCCGATAGTACGAAACAGGATCGCGGTCAAAAACCAGCCTGCGGCCAGAAGCGCACAGCAATAGCCGAACACGATGACCGCAAACCGCATGATAGTGTCGAACGTGTCGTTCATTCACCGTGTCCGGCGATCATCATGGCTTCAAGCGCCAGACGCTCGCTCTTTCGCATGCGCTCTGATTCCGACTTCAACTGACCGCAGGCGGCCAGAATATCGCGCCCGCGCGGGGTGCGGATAGGGGACGCGTAACCGGCGGCATTGACGTAATCGGCAAAGCGCTCGATCTGCTCCCAGTCCGAGCACTGGTAGTTGGTGCCCGGCCACGGGTTGAACGGGATCAGGTTGATCTTGGCGGGAATGCCCTGAAGCGTTTTGACCAGCAGTTTTGCATCCTCAAGGCTGTCATTGACGTCTTTCAACATCACATATTCAAAGGTGATACGCTTGGCATTCGAAAGGCCCGGATATTCACGGCAGGCCTTGATCAACTGTTCCAACGGATATTTCTTGTTGATCGGTACCAGAAGGTCGCGCAATTCATCACGCACGGCATGCAGCGAGATGGCGAGCATCACGCCGATTTCCTCGCCGGTGCGGTAAATTTCCGGCACCACACCAGAGGTCGAAAGCGTGATGCGGCGCTTGGAGAGGGATAGACCGTCGCCATCAGAGGCAATCAGCAGCGCCTTTTTCACTTCCTCGAAATTATAGAGCGGCTCGCCCATGCCCATCATCACGATATTGGTGATCTTGCGGCCCTCGGCTGGCACCATCGCGCCATCCGGCGTGTCCTTGTCGGGAAAATCACCGAGACGGTCACGCGCCGTCAAAAGCTGCGCCAGAATTTCCTCAGATGTGAGATTGCGCACCAGCTTTTGCGTACCGGTATGGCAGAAGGTGCAGGTCAGCGTGCAGCCGACCTGTGAGGAAATGCACAGCGTTCCGCGCCCTTCTTCGGGGATATAAACGCTTTCAATCTCGACCGGACGGCCAGCGCCGCGCGGTGGAAAGCGAAACAGCCATTTGCGGGTGCCGTCTTGCGAGATTTGTTCCTCGACCACTTCAGGGCGAGCAATGGTAAAATTCTCGGAAAGTGTTGCGCGTAAATCCTTGGAGATGTTGCGCATATCGGCAAAATCGGAAACGCCGCGCACATAAAGCCAGTGCCAGATCTGGCTTATACGCATCTTGACCTGACGCTCGGGGATGCCAGCCTCGATCAGCGTAGCGGCCAGCTCTTCCCGCGTCAGACCGATCAGCGAAGGTTTTACGGCCTGATTGGCGCGCGCATAGCGCGCAAGCTCATCGCGCGTATCGTCAAGGGTGAGGTCGAACGAAAGGGCCATCGTGTCTATTGCGTCTTCAACTGTTAAAAGGCATCCAAGATCACGCAAAATTCTGCGGATTGAATATGCCTGTTCCGGGTCGGTTATGACTATATGGGCGCGATCAACGGGATATGCGAGCCCTGTTGCGCGTGCTCATAACACAGAATAGCGCGCGCGTCATCTGGTGCAACGCGAAGCTGCCATGCGCGGCATGCACACAAAAAAGCCGAAGCAGCTGCTCCGGCTTTGAATAATGATTATTGCATCAAGCCTATTTGCAATTCTGAATAGCCGCGAGAGCGGCTGAAATGCCCTTGAGCGAATAGGTATAGCTGGTCTTGGTGCCGCGCTTGGATTGCGCCTCGACCTTCAACTCCTGACCGCCTTTCATGGCGGCGACGAGTTTTGGCTCTTCAGCGGCATTTTCCATCCAGCCGGACTTGCCGTTGACGAACATGGTGAAGCGGTTGTTGCCGACCGAAGCGATGACCTTTGCGTTGGTATTGAGGTCGTAGCCAGCCATGAATTGCGGCTCGAAGCTCACATTCTGGCCCGGCTTCTGGCTCACCAGAAAGAAATTATCACCATGATCGACATTGGTTGGCGATTTTTGGCTCGGCACGGAGAGCACATAGCAAACCTTGCCGTTGCCCGCCTTGTAGCTATAGGCACCCCAGGCGTCGAACTGCTTTATCTGCGTCGGTGTCTGGGCCAGCGCCGGGCCTGCCATTGCAATCATGAACACCGAAGCTGCGACGATCGATTTTCCAAGCATTGTTTTTACCGGTTCTCTTTCGTTTGCTTCAAACTCGAATATCGGGATGCCGCCGTTTCAACACGCCGCCCCGCTCAGTTGCCGATTAATTTGCCTTAATCTGGGTTACTAAACGGTGAAGTTTTGAAAGAAAACTGGAAACAGCAGAGGCCGATCGCCACCCCGTTCCCAACTTCAATGCAAAGAAAGCGGCGAGAGTTTGGCGTTGAAGTTTAGCATAGCCTTATAAATATGAAGCTTTTTTGATCTAAACTCGAAATAAATCCGAAAAATACGCACTTTCGCCGCTGACGCAATCAGGCAGCATGGGGTCAAACGGTCCCGATTATTTTTTCTGTTCACCCATTTGCGCATTGGCCTCTTCGTCAAGTGACTGCCGCGCAGCAAGCCTGTGGGCGGGGGTAATATGGCCGCGGAGCGCGGTGAGGGCGGCCATCAGCACCGCGACATCGTCGGTAAAGCCGATGCCGACAAGCAGGTCCGGTACGACATCAAAGGGCAGCACGAAATAAGCGAGTGCTGCCATCAGCGTCATGCGCACGCGCATCGGCGTCTTGCTGTCGAGCGCGCAATAATAAGCCGCCACGACCTCATCCATGAACGGGACCATGCGTCTTGCACGGCGTGCCGTTTTCCAAAAACCGTGCTTCACCCGTTCGCTGCGTTTTTTAAAATCGCTTTCGTTTCCGGGTTCAAGGATTTCACCGATTTTGACACTATCCATGCCTGTTGAACTCCTGTCGTGCAGCATTCTCGTTTGATTTCCTTGCAATAGATGGGGAGTGATAATGCCAAATGCAATCTTATCCATGCTTGATTTAACATCGGATAATAATTTAATAATATTTGCATTTTAGAGAAGTATTGTTAATATAAATTATTTTTAATAAGATGGATTGTTATTATGCAATTAAACAAAAAAGGTAAAGAAGTTGCGAAAGCTCCTGCTCCAGAACGTATTCATTGCGCGGATGAATTGATTCGTGGTCATTATGATATGAATGATTATGTAAAAGGAATGTGTTATGATGTCGCTGCATTTGTTCGTTATTTATATCTAGCTAGAATTGACTATAAAGAATTAGTATCCCTAAGTGCGGAAGCTTGGATAAAAATATTCAATTTCAAAGTTGGCACGGAATGGGATGGCATCAATTCTCTTTCAGGATCGAAAGCGGTTGGGTTTTGGAGAGAGCGTGATGATAAAGTATTTCATGCTGGAATCGCTGTTGGGGGAACCAAAATAAGGGCAATCAACGGCGGGGCTTTAGGAACTGTTTGGTGTCAACTTGTGGATTTAAGGACGGTTTTTGTGAGAAAGAGTCCTGACGGAACATTCATGTTTGAAGGGACAAAAATTCGAGTCTATATATCTGATCTTTAAAGATATTCATTCTTTAATTCGGTGTTTAAAAAGGTTGCAATTGCATTCATTTTTTGCGTCATCTTTATGTCGAGTTCGGTAATGCCCTTTTCGCTATGCGTGAAAAGGGTCACTCCGATACGATTATAGACATTGAACCATTCGGGGAGATGGTCGAGTTTTTCGGCATAAAGCGTTGCCCTCGTCGTGTAGCCGTTGTCGGATAATATAGTTTATATTTTTTATATGTAAGTTATTTGTGTTTATTTTTCTAATTAATGAAAATGATGGGGTTGAAGATGAAGCTTACGCCTAAGGGAAAGGAAGCCGCTCTGGGTTCTCCTGAAGAAAAAGCTGATTTATACGATAAGCTTCTTAAAGGAAAAGAAGAAGACGGCGGAAATATTGCAGATTATGTCTATAAAGGCATTTGCTATGAAGCAGTGGCATATGTTCGCTATCTGAAGGGGGGCAGCATATCGTTTGAGGATATCGTCACATTATCGGGTGATAAATGGGTCCCAAAACTTAAATTTGAAGACGGGCAGGTTTGGAATGGAACAATGCATTTGGAAACAGGAAAGGCGATTGGATTTAAAAGAGTTAGCCCTATTCAAGAATTTTTTCATGCAGGTATCACAAGTGGAGGCACCTATATTCGGGCTATAAATGGTAAATTACTGGGAGAAAAATGGACAAAATCAATTAATATAGTAGATGTGCTTGGTACCCGAAATCCTGATGGAACCTTCAATTTTGATCGATCAAAGATAAAGGTTTATATTTCTCCAGTATAAAATAATATTTAATATAATTGGTTCATCTGGATAGCCATAATTATCCCCAAATGGCTTTCTCTTTGTCTGCGATGATAATTCTGCCGCTACCCGCAAACCGAGGCGTGATGGCTGACGTGCTAGAAAAGCCTAACGTCTGCAATGTGCTGATCGACTTGCGGTGGGGTTCGTGAGTATAGTTCGTATAAAAACAGGCAGAGCTCTGATGGTTTTGCTAGCGTGGGGCTAGACCGCCATGAGCGCTGGACAGGCACCGCGCGATACCGATAGATAACTGTGGCCCGGTTATGGAAGGATCATGGATGCAAATTCAGTCATGTTTTCGCGCGCGCGTGATGTTTGGATCGTTGCTGGTCTTTGCTCTCTCTGCCATGCCCACACTGGCTGAAACCGTTGCGCCTGAGGCGCCTGTTAACGAGTCTGAAAAGACGCCGCCGACCTTAACACAGCCCGCTCCTTCGGGAACCGGACCGCGACTGAACCAGCCGCCGCCTATAACCAATCAGGCAGAATGGAAAAATGCCGTTGCGCAGACCTTGAGACGCCGCGCTGCCCGTCTGACGCGAACGCCCGAACTGCGCGAACTGGACGGAGAATTCAAGGTCACGATCAGCTTTTCTCTGTCGCCTGAGGGAAATGCTTCTGAAGTGAAGATTGTTTCGAGCTCAGGTCAGCCGCTGGTCGATGCAGCAGCACAGAAAATCTTTGCTGATGAAATCAAATTTCCGGCATTCACGCATGATATGAATAAAAGCGAGCCGATGAAACTGACGGCTCCGCTGCAATTCATGCTGGAAAAACCCGAGGCACCACCGGAACCGGCTGAACAACCCGCCGTGGATACGGCCCCGAAAGCCCCGTAACCTACAATTGTCTAAACAAGACTATTCATTTTGCGTGCCATCTTGATGTCGAGTTCGGTTATGCCCTTTTCGCTATGCGTGGAAAGGGTCACGTCGACGCGATTATAGACATTGAACCATTCGGGGTGATGGTCGAGCTTTTCGGCATAAAGCGCTGCTCGCGACATGAAGCCAAAGGCAGCGCTGAAATCCTTGAAGCGAAAACTTTTGGCTATCGCCTCGCGGTCTTCCACTTGACTCCAGCCGTCAAGCTCCGACAGTGCCTGTTCGATCTGCTCTTGTGTCAATCTGTTGCGTGTCATTGTCTTTCGCCTATGGTGATCACTTCAACCAACCCACAAAGCCTGCGAGAGTTCCGTGACCATCAAGCCTCCCACCAGCATTCTTTTCGTCTGTGCCGGCAATATATGCCGTTCTCCACTCGCCGAGGGTGTGATGGCCGATGTGCTTGAAAAGCGCAATGTGCAGGGTGTACCGATCGATTCGGCAGGCACCAATGGCTATCATACCGGCGAAGAGCCGGACGAGCGCTCGCTTATTGTCGCGGCAGATCACGGGCTTGATCTGTCCACGCAAAGCTGTCGGCAACTCAAAGCGGCTGATTTTACCCGCTTCGATCTGATCCTTGGCATGGATCGCTATAATATGCGCATGATCGCGGAGCGTCGGCCTCAGACTGTAACCAGTCGCATCGGCCTGTTCACTGAGATCGCGCAAGGCAAGGCGGTTGAAATCCCCGATCCCTATTATGGCGGCATCGAGGATTTTGAAAAAGTTTACCGGATGGTGCTTGCAGCTTCCAACGCATTGGCCGACCAGTTCTGGCCCGAACGGGAGATCAGAGGCCAGGCTTCCTCGACAATATAAGGACCGCCGCCGACGGAATCGCGTGATGACATAAGCACGAAACGCCCGACCTTGAAGGGCAGGGTAGCGAAATTTCCGCGCGAGGAGAGGTAATGGACCACCTCTTCGATGCGGGGATTGCGGAGCCGGGCCAGCGTCACATGGGGGATGAATTTGCGCGGGTCGGCGGGAATTCCGAGCCGCTGGCAGATGCGTTCGATTTCGGCCTGAAGCGCGTTGAGTTCGGGAGAAGGCGCCACGCCCGCATAGATACTGTGCGGTTTTTTGGAGCCGAACGCATCGACGCCGGAGAGGTTGAGCGTGAATTCGGGACGCCGCACGCGGTCGAGCGCATGGGCAATTTCGTCGGCCACATGGCCTTCCACATCTCCGATAAAGCGCAGGGTTATGTGATAGTTTTCGACATCGATCCAGCGTGCGCCGGGAAGTCCGCCGCGCAGAAGCGAGAGCGAAAGTGCGGCATCGCGCGGGATTTCGAGGGCAGTGAAAAGGCGCGGCATAGGGCATCCTCCTCGAAGCGTTCCATATCAGAGCGCTATGCGCCTAAAGACGCATAATGGACACTCCAATACAGAGGGTCATTGCATCCTGACGACCAGAATCAGTGCGATTCTGATCCATGCAGTGTCAGCGAATCATCGATTGAGTCTCGGGGCAAGCTGTTTGTTATCCGGCGCGACTTTAACCGCCGGATCTCCCCGATTTTTGATGGTTCGCAATCGTTTTTTCAATCAGCGGTAGAAAATTGTTCACAATCGTTTCGATCCCCTTTTCGTTCGGATGCATTCCGTCTTCGAGCAAAAGTGCCTTGTTGGCGGCAACGCCTTCAAGGAAGAACGGATAGAGGGCGACGCCGTGTTTCTCAGCCAATTTTGGATAGATCGGATTGAACTTTTCGGCGTAATCCTTGCCCATATTGGGCGGGGCCTGCATGCCAGCCAGAATGACGCCGATGTTGCGGCTTTTCAGCTTTGTCAGCATTTCATCAAGGTTTTGCTCGGTGATATCGGGTGAAATGCCGCGCAGCGCGTCATTGGCACCGAGTTCAAGAATGACGAGATCGGTGCCGTCAGGCACCGACCAATCGATGCGCGACAGGCCGCCGGTGGTGGTGTCGCCAGACACTCCCGCATTTTCGATGGAAACCGAAACCCCCTTGTCGTCGAGCGCTTTTTCAAGCTGCTGTGGAAAAGCGGCGTTGCCGGGAAGAAGATAGCCCGCCATAAGACTGTCGCCGAAACCGATGATTTTCGTCTGAGAAATCTGTTCGGTCGGCAGCGCCTCTTCAAGCCCGGTCGGCTCTTCCTGCGCATGAGCCGCGCTGAAGCCGAGAGCGAGAAAAGCTAGAATTGTCGCAAGAAACGACAGCTGCTTTGGAAATGAGAGTTTGAAACGCATCGTTGGCAACCCATATTCCTGACATTACGATTTGGTCTTCAGGCTTGTGCCGTAAAACCTTTTTTCAATTACTTGCGCAAAACAAGTTCGATTTTGTGACGCGCTCCAAGCTTATATAGGAATAAAAAAGCGTGACGGAACAGGCGTTGAACCCGATTATCGAACTTGAAAATGTGCATCTGACACTGGGACAGGCAGCGTCGCTCGTTCATGTGCTCAAGGGCGTGTCGCTCCATATCGCGCAAGGCCAGTCGGTTGGCATTGTCGGGCCGTCGGGTTCGGGCAAGTCCACACTCTTGATGGTTCTGGCGGGCTTGGAGCATATCGATAACGGAATTGTGAAGATCGCGGGCGAGACGATCAGTGCCATGAGCGAGGATCAGGCTGCCGGTTTTCGCGGCGCCAATATCGGTATCGTGTTCCAGTCCTTTCACCTCATCCCCAATATGACGGCGCTGGAAAATGTCGCTGTGCCACTTGAACTTGCCGGACGCAAGGATGCGTTTGCGGTGGCAGAGCGTGAATTGCACGTGGTCGGGCTTGGTGAGCGGCTCACGCATTATCCATCCGAATTGTCGGGCGGCGAGCAGCAGCGCGTGGCGATTGCGCGTGCTTTGGCACCGTCGCCGAAAATTCTCATCGCCGACGAGCCGACCGGCAATCTTGATACCACGACCGGACGCCAGATTGCCGATCTGCTGTTTACAAAACAGCGCGAAAATGGCCTGACGATGGTTCTGGTCACCCATGACCCCGCATTGGCTGCGCGTTGCGATGTGGAAATCCCGGTGCGTTCGGGCCGGATCGAAGAGCCGGCAATGGATGCTGCTTTGGAAAAAGCGGCGGTCCGCGCATGAATTCTAGGACATCGGTCTCGCTCGCCCTTCGTTTTGCGCTGCGCGAAATGCGCGGTGGCTTGTCGGGCTTCTACATCTTTCTGGCCTGTATCGCGCTTGGTGTGGCGGCGATTGGCGGCGTCAATTCGGTGGCGCGTTCGGTAAGCACCGGCATTGCGGCACAAGGCCAGAGCATTTTGGGCGGCGATGTGAGTTTTGCGCTCAATCAGCGTGAAGCCACAGCGGATGAACGCGGTTTTATTGAAAAGCAGGGCCGGATGGCTGAAAGCGCCACCATGCGCTCTATGGCGCGCCTGCCCGATGGATCCGACCAGTCGCTGGTGGAAGTCAAGGCTGTGGATGCGGCCTATCCGCTTTATGGCGAATTGAAGCTAGCGCCTGAACTGCCGCTTCAGGCGGTGATGGCCGATCAAAACGGCGTCTATGGCGCTGCTGTCAGTCAGGACTTTTTAAACCGCATGGGGCTTTCCATCGGCGCAAAAGTGCTGCTGGGGTCAGCTACGTTTAAAGTACGCGCACTGATCCAGAGCGAACCCGACCTTCTGTCATCGGGGTTTAATTTCGCGCCGCGCTTTCTGGTGTCTCTTGAGGGACTACGCGCTTCCGGGTTGATCCAGCCCGGAAGCCTCGTTGATCATATTTACAAGATCGCATTGCCCGATGGTGCACCTGACAGTGCCATTGCGCAATTGCGCCGTGAGGCAGCAAGCGATTTCCCCGATGCGGGCTGGAATATCCGCTCGCGGTCCAATGCAGCACCCGCGTTGAGCGCCAATATCGAGCGTTTTTCGCAATTCCTTACTCTTGTGGGGCTCACGGCGCTGATCGTCGGGGGTGTCGGGGTGGCAAATGCCGTGCGCGCTTATCTCGATGGAAAACGCGGGGTGATCGCCACCTTCAAATCGCTTGGTGCACCGGCACGCTTTGCGGTGCTGGTCTATCTGGTGCAGATCATGGTCATCGGCGTGATCGGCATTGCCATCGGGCTGTTGCTGGCGGCAACCATTCCTTATCTTGCGGGTGCTGTGCTCGCCAATTATCTGCCGGTCGCCGCAGGCGGCGGCTTCTTCCCTGATGCGCTGGCGCTTGCAGCCGTCTTCGGCCTCATCACCACGCTGGCCTTCGCGATCATTCCGCTGGGCCGTGCACGCGATATTCCTGCAACCGCATTGTTTCGCGAGCAGGGATTTGAGCAGCGTGGTTTACCGCCTCTGCTTTATCTCGCTCTTGCCGTACTGCTGATTGCAGCCCTTGCAGGGCTCGCGCTTTATGTCGCCTATGACCGTCGCGTGGCTGCGATTTTCATCATCGCATCGATTGCAGCCTTCGGTGTGCTGCGCATTGTCGCGGATGGGATCCGCTGGCTGGCGCGCCGCAGCCCTCGCGTGCGCTCGACGTCGCTCCGGCTGGCGCTTGGCAATATCCATCGCCCCGGTGCATTGACGCCTTCCGTTGTGCTCTCGCTGGGTCTTGGCTTGACGCTCATGGTGGCAATTGCGCTGATCGATGGCAATCTGCGCCGACAGGTGACGGAAAACATCCCCGAACAGGCGCCTGATTTCTTCTTTGTCGATATTCAGAACCGCGATATCGGTGATTTCAGAAAACTTATCACCGGTATTGTGCCGGACGGCAAGCTCACCTCCGGCCCTATGCTGCGCGGACGCATTACCGCGTTCAACGGCAACAATGTCCGCGACATGAATATTCCGCAGGAAGCGGCGTGGGTGTTGCGCGGCGACCGTGGTATTACCTTCTCCGATACGGTTCCCGATAATTCGACCTTGAGCGAAGGTGAATGGTGGCCCGCTGATTATAGTGGTGAACCGCTGGTCTCGTTTGCCGAGCGTGAAGCCCGCGATCTGGGCCTCAAGATCGGGGATGCCGTCACCGTCAATGTGCTTGGTCGCAGCATTACTGCGAAGATCGCAAGTTTTCGACAGGTGCAATGGGAAACGCTGGCGATGAATTTCGTCATGGTGTTTTCGCCCAATACTTTTGCCGGTGCGCCAACAACATGGCTTGCAACGCTGACCATGCCCGATGATGAGAAAAACCTTGCGCCCAATATACTACGTGAAGTGACAAAGACATGGCCTGCGGTAACGACCGTCAGCGTGACCGATGCGCTTGATGTGGCTAATAATCTGATCGGGCAACTGGCAACGGCCATCCGTGCCGCCGCTTCCATCGCGCTTGCCGCCTCGGTTCTGGTGCTGGGCGGTGCGCTTGCCGCTGGCAACCGCGCCCGGGTGCATGATGCCGTGGTACTCAAAACGCTAGGCGCCACCCGCTCAACGCTGATTTCCGCTTATGTGCTGGAATATATGCTGCTTGGTGTGGTGACAGCCCTTTTTGCGCTGGTGGCAGGCAGTATTGCGGGCTGGTATGTGATTGTTGAAGTCATGAAGCTCAAAGCACAGTTTCTGCCTGATGTCGCCGTCATGACGCTTGGTGTTGCGCTCGTGCTGACCATTGGTTTCGGCCTTGCCGGAACATGGCGGGTGCTGGGGCAGAAACCGGCAACTGTGCTGCGCACATTGTGAAAGATTTGTAATGATCAGCATGGCCCAATGCTAAGTCCTTGGATCGCATGGCATTTGCGCCGGATTTTTCTGCCGTCCATGGTGGTATTTTTTACAACTGGCCCTTGTGCGAAAGCGCCAAAATCCCCATAATGTCACGCAGGCATGCTGGGGTCCCGCCAGCGGCGCCTGGAGGCAATCCGGATTTCGGGCTTTTTGGGCTTGATTTGGGTATGCACCGACACCGGACGGGACAAGGCAAGAGGATTTTAAGTCATGGCTGACTTTCGTAACATTCAGGCGCAGCAGAGGCCGGTAGGCGGCGCTCGCGCTGACGCAACCATCGATCAAGGACTGCGCAGCTATATGCTGGGCGTCTATAATATGATGGCAATCGGTCTGGTCGTCACAGGCCTTGCTGCATTCGCTTTCGCATCGCTTGCGACCACGACCGATCAGGCACTCGCTGTTGCGCAGCTTGGCAACGGCAAACTGCTGACGGCATTTGGTGCTGCTATCTACACTTCGCCGCTACGCTGGGTGATCATGCTCGCGCCGCTGGCAGCTGTATTCTTCCTCAGCTTCCGCATTCAGAACCTTTCGGTTGCAACCGCGAATATGGTGTTTTGGGCCTATGCGGGTCTGGTCGGACTGTCGCTGTCGTCGGTCTTCCTCATCTACACCTCGTCGAGCATCGTGCAGACCTTCTTTGTGACCGCTGCCTCGTTCGGCGCATTGTCGCTCTATGGCTACACGACGAAGCGTGACCTCTCCGGGATGGGTTCTTTCCTGATGATGGGCCTGTTCGGTCTGATCATCGCCTCGGTCGTCAATATCTTCCTTGCTTCCTCCGCATTGCAGTTTGCAGTTTCGGCAATCGGTGTGCTGATCTTCGCAGGCCTTACCGCCTACGATACGCAGTCGATCAAGGAAATGTATTACGAAGGCGATTCGTCGGATGCTTATGGCCGCAAGGTCGTGATGGGCGCACTGCGTCTCTACCTCGACTTCATCAACATGTTCATGTTCCTGCTGCAGTTCCTGGGCAACCGCGAATAGCGCTCGGCAACGGCATCAAACAAAGGGCAGCGGAAACGCTGCCCTTTTTGCTTTTACAAAATGCTGTTTCGGGCGCATGGTGCTTCGCATCAATCCCTCCGGAATTTATTCAATGCCGCTTATTCGTGACTTTCAATTGGCCGACCTCGAGGCCATTACCGCCATTTATGCTCATGCTGTTCTGAACGAGGGCGGCTCGTACGAATTAGAAGCGCCATCAGATGCGGAGATGGGGCACCGTTTTGCGGCCCTGCGAGAGCAGGGGTTTCCAATTCTCGTGGCCGAAGAAGATGGTCAGGTGTTGGGTTATGCCTATGCGGGCTATTTCCGTCTTCGGCCTGCCTTTCGCTGGCTTGCAGAAGATTCGATCTATATCTCGCCCTCCGCAAAGGGCCAGGGCATTGGCAAGCTCTTGCTGCGAGCACTGATCGCCCGCATGACGGCGCTTGGCTTTAGGCAATTGCTGGCGGTTATCGGCGACGGTGAGCGTAATATCGGCTCCGTAAAGCTCCATGAAAGCCTTGGCTTCTCCCATAGCGGCCAGATCGAAGGCTCCGGCTTCAAGCATGGGCGCTGGCTTGATACAGTCCTCATGCAATTGTCGCTCAATGGTGGACGCTCATCCCTGCCGGATGCCCCGCCGCTCAACTCCTGATGTGATCAGTTGTCAATCAGCTTCAGGCTCTTATCAAACACGCGCAACACGCGCTCCAGCTCATGGCCGCGCTTCATGATCAGACCGCTTGCGGCGATCACCGAATAGGCCCCCTGTTTCTGTGCAAGTTTGGGGTTCTTTTCGATGCGAAACAGCGGCACCTCGCTTGTGCGTCGAAAGACCGAAAATACGGCCCGGTCACTTAAAAGGTCGATAGCATAATCGCGCCAGACACCCGAGGCGACCATGCGGCCATAGATGTTGAGGATTTTTCCCAGTTCATGGCGATCGAAGCTGACGGTGGGTGCTGGGGGTGGTGCGGCGGGGGCTTTCGCTGCATTCAATGTGATGACGTTTGGTGAAACAGAACGGTGCGAAGGCTGTGACGGTTCTTCTTTAGCGGCGTTGGAACTGCTCATGTGCTTCCTTTCGCTTCACTGTCCGATCACTTCATTGGATAAACCTGCACTCGCGGTAAAACCGGAGCGTCTTATTCCAATGTTCGGCCTATGACATTAGGATGATGCTTCTGTGAAGGAAATTCAAGAACCAAGCCGAATATCGTAGAAGGCAGAGTCAGATCGGGCGCGAAGATGTGCCTGAAAACAATATCTTAAAGGTCATTTGCAAAAATAACATCTTCAGCGCTTCATATCTGTAAACCAATTTAGAATTAACGGTATAAATTATTCTAATTTCTATCAAAATAAGAAATGAATTTGCATTTATCCGGTTTATATTCGCTCTAAATGCAGCCATAGATTTAATTTCGAGCAATTATTTGCGTATTAGCTGGTAACGAAATAAGAATGGCTGTTTGCAATGGTGATTGGAGGACACATTTTCGCCTCGCCTGGTTCGCATTGCAGCCCGATTATAACGTCAGCATCGCCGTGTTGCCTGAGACGGTTCGGTTCGGGTATGTCCGACCCCAAGCCCCCCGCCCAAAGGACTGCCTGAACCGAACCAACTCCTGACCGAACCGCAGCACGATTAATTCCCTGAGAATATTCTGGCAGCCTTGATGACGTGACCTATAATCCGAGTCGCGCCTTTTCCGTAAACACTGCCGCACCATGGATTGGGCCGAGCGAGTTATCGGGCCGCGTTTCCTGCAGGATGACCGCGCAGCCTGAAGCGTTCTTGCGCTTGAGTTCTGAGGCAGGCAATTCCACCTTCAGGGCTGTTCCGTCCCACATGCCGATTGTATTGATCTCGCTGACCGTGTTGCGATAGGTGAGCGCCTGTCCGGCATTTTCGCCGCCGCGGATCGGTATGGTGACGGAATCGCGGAAATAGAACACGACCACATGCACGGGGCTTTCGGGTTTTTCGCCTGCGCCGATTTCAATCGATAGTCGCCCATCGTCAAGCTGTCTGATGGCGGTCTTAACGTCAAGTTTGCTGCTATCGAGCGCCGTTTTGACAGAGGCTGCTTCACGTCCGTTGACTTCGGTTCGGCCATTGATCACAGCCTGCGGTGTGTAGATCATGCCCGCGCTAAAAGAATTGCGATAGGCTTTCTGCCGGTCGGTATTGTCCTGCGTGGCCAGCGTGTCACGCCAGCCCATATAGTCCCAGTAATTGACGTGAAACGATAGTGCCACAACACTTGGATCATCGGCATAGTCGGCAAAATTATCGTCTGCCTGCGGACAGGATTTACAGCCCTGACTTGTATAGAGTTCGAGCACTGCGGTTTTGCGAGCCTGATCCTGGGCTTTTGCTGCCGAAAGCGTGCAGATACAGCCGGTGAATGTCAGCCCTAATACAGCGCAAACGTTTCGCCAATCCGGCAGATACTCTGTCGTAAGCCGCACGGCTGTCCCGTGAAAAGGGAGCTGAACTGTCACTTGTCCTCATCCTGCAATAATTGGTGCTGTCATCTATTATGTAGGAAGTGTGTTGATCAATGGGAAGTCACGTTGCGGTGAGTTATTATTCAATAAAAAAACCGCCGGACTTCTCCGGCGGCTTCCAATTTTTGACCGTCGTGACTTAAGCGGCGAGGTCGCGCAGAACGGTTTGCAGAATGCCACCGTTCTTCATGTAATCAAGCTCGTCGAGTGTATCGATGCGGCAGATAAGCGGCACCTGTTTGACGGTGCCATCCGCATAGGTTATCGAAGCTTTGATCTTCTGGCGCGGGCGCACATCGGCAAGGCCTTCAATGGTGACCACTTCGTCGCCCTTCAGCCCCAGTGTTTGCCAGCTGGTGCCTTCTTCGAACACGAAAGGCACAATGCCCATGCCCACGAGGTTGGAGCGGTGGATACGCTCGAACGACTGCGCGATCACCGCTTTGACGCCAAGCAGGTTGGTGCCCTTGGCCGCCCAGTCACGCGAAGAACCGTTGCCGTATTCGACGCCTGCAAAGACCACCAGCGGCACGCCTTCGGCCTTGTATTCCATGGCCGCATCGTAGATCGACATCTCTTCTTTCGACGGGTAGTGGATGGTGTAGCCGCCTTCGCGCCCGTTTTCGCCCAGCATGTGGTTGCGGATGCGGATGTTTGCAAAGGTGCCGCGCATCATCACTTCATGATTGCCACGCCGTGTGCCGTACTGGTTGAAGTCGGCAACGCCGACGCCGTGATCGAGCAGGTATTTGCCTGCTGGCGATTGCGCCTTGATGGAACCTGCGGGCGAGATATGGTCGGTGGTGATCTTGTCGCCGAAGAGGCCGAGCACACGCGCCCCCTTGACGTCGGCAATGGTTCCAGCCGACTTGCCCATGCCGACAAAGTATGGCGGGTTCTGCACATAGGTCGAATTGTCGTCCCATGTATAGGTCTGCCCTGCCGGAACCTGAACGGCCTGCCAGTTGGCATCGCCCTTGAACACGTCGGCATATTTTTCAGAGAAGATTTTCCGCGTGACGTTCTTGGTGATGAACTCCTGGATTTCCTGAGAGGAAGGCCAGATATCGCGCAAGAATACAGGATTGCCGTTCTGGTCTTCGCCAAGCGGTTCCTTGGTCAGGTCCTTGGTGACGGTGCCCGCCAGCGCATGGGCGACGACCAGCGGCGGCGAGGCCAGATAGTTGGCCTGAACGTCAGGCGACACACGACCTTCAAAGTTGCGGTTACCGGAAAGAACCGCAGCCGCAATCAGGCCCTTGTCATTGATGGTCTTTGAAATGGGCGCTGGCAGCGGACCGGAATTGCCGATGCAGGTCGTGCAGCCGAAGCCGACAAGGTTGAAGCCCAACGCATCGAGATCCTTTTGCAACCCAGCCGATTCGAGATAGGCCGCAACCACCTGTGAGCCGGGTGCAAGCGAGGTTTTCACCCAAGGCTTGGTCTTGAGCCCCTTGGCCACCGCATTGCGGGCCAGAAGTCCGGCTGCAATCAGCACGCTCGGATTGGACGTGTTGGTGCAGGATGTGATGGCGGCGATCGCCACATCGCCATGGCCCAAGTCGAAATCTTCGCCTTCAACCGGATAGCGCGTGGTCTGACCGGTGGTCTTCTTGTACTCGGTCTCAAGCGAGGTTGCGAAGCCTGAGCCGATATTTTCTAGCGGAATGCGGCCTTCGGGGCGCTTGGGGCCTGCCATGGACGGCACGACTTCGCTCATATCGAGTTCGAGAATATCGGTGAAGACAGGGTCTTCCGATCCCTTTTCACGCCACATGCCCTGCGCACGCGAATAGGCTTCAACCAGTGCGATACGGTCTTCGTCGCGACCGGTTGTGTTCATATAGTTGAGCGTTTCGCGGTCGATGGGGAAGAAGCCGCAGGTCGCGCCATATTCCGGACCCATGTTTGCGATGGTCGCACGGTCGGCCAACGTCATGTTTTCAAGGCCTTCGCCGAAGAATTCGACGAACTTGCCGACAACACCCTTCTTGCGCAGCATTTGTGTCACGGTCAGCACGAGGTCGGTCGCGGTCACGCCTTCCTTGACCTTGCCGGTCAGGCGGAAGCCTACGACTTCAGGCAAAAGCATGGAAACCGGCTGGCCGAGCATGGCAGCTTCCGCCTCGATACCGCCTACGCCCCAGCCAAGAACGCCAAGGCCGTTGACCATCGTGGTGTGGCTGTCGGTGCCGACACAGGTATCGGGATAAGCGGTGGTTTCGCCATCTTCTTCCTTGGTCCACACGGCCTGCGCCAGATATTCAAGATTGACCTGATGGCAGATGCCGGTGCCGGGCGGTACGACGCGGAAATTCTTGAATGCCTGCTGACCCCATTTAAGGAAGCGATAGCGTTCGCCATTACGCTCATACTCAAGATCGACATTATGCTGGAAAGCCATCGGATTGCCGAAATCATCGACAATGACCGAGTGGTCGATGACGAGATCGACAGGCACGAGCGGATTGATCTTTTCGGGATCACCACCCAGCGATTTCAGGCCATCGCGCATGGCGGCAAGATCGACGACTGCGGGAACGCCGGTAAAGTCCTGCATGAGTACGCGTGCCGGGCGATAGGCGATTTCTGCACCCGCCTTGCCGCGGTCGGCAAGCCATTTCGCAACGGCTTCGATGTCTGCTTTCTTGACGGAACGGTCATCCTCGAAGCGGAGCAGGTTTTCGAGCAGAACCTTCATGGAAAAAGGCAGCTTGGAAATCCCTTCCAAGCCATTCTTTTCGGCTTCTGTCAGGCTGTAATAGACATAATCCTTGCCATTGACGGTAAGGGTCTTGCGGCATTTGAAACTGTCGATGTGCGACACTGCGTTCGTCCTTCATGCTACTGGCCGGAAAACCAGGACGAACGCCTAGGCTGCGTTTCAAGGACGCGCCAAGGTGCGGGTGCAGTCATTTCCGCTGTCCGTCCCGAGGCCTGCGACTTTCAAATCTTTCGATTTTGCGGGGCAACAGGTGTTTGAGATCGGCCAAAAATGGTTTCCACACCGACCGCTGGCATGGTAGCCACCATATAGATAGTTTTCTAAAACGATTCCAGACAGAATCGTATCAATTTGCCCCCTTGCGGCGAAATGTTGCGATAGCCCGTTTTGCCGCCGTTTCGAATGTGCCAGAGCGGGTTCAGGAGAGAAAATGCAGCTTGTGGCCGAAAATCTGGCGGGGGAACGCGGCGGCGAGACGATCTTTGCGCAGCTTTCTTTTTCCCTTTGGCGGGGTGAAGCGCTTGTTGTGACTGGCCCTAACGGCTCGGGAAAATCGACGCTTTTGCGAATCATCTGTGGGCTGCTGCCAGTGGAAGCCGGCAGCATAAGATTGCGCGATCATGGGGAAAATCTGCCGATACGCGCTGCCTGTCATTATCTCGGTCACCAAAACGCCATGAAGCCCGCATTAAGCGTGCGCGAAAACCTAGGTTTCTGGCAACAGTTTCATGGCGACCAACAATATGACATTACCGAGGCGCTGGAGGCGGTGGATCTGTCGGGTGTCGAGGAACTACCCTTCGGCTATCTTTCGACGGGCCAAAAACGCCGCGTTTCAATCGCAAAGCTGCTGGTCAGCCACCGTCCGCTGTGGATCGTTGACGAGCCGACTGCGGGTCTCGACAAGGCTTCAGAAGCGCGCTTTGCGCAATTAATGCTCGATCATATGGGTAAGGGCGGCATGGTGATTGCTGCAACCCATATTCCGTTGGGGCTTGAAGGTGTCAACAGGGTTGATATGTCCGATTACCCATTCGAGGCCGCGTGATGGGAGCCTTGTTTATTCGCGATTTGCGTCTGAGTTTTCGTGCTGGCGGTGGCGCGCTGATCGGTATTTTATTTTTTCTAGCCGTCATTTCCGTAATGCCCTTCGGCGTCGGCCCAGACCTCAATTTGCTCGCACGCATCGGCCCGGCGATGTTGTGGATCGGCGCGCTTCTGGCAACGCTTCTCGGCCTTGACCGGCTGTTTCAGGCCGACCGCGAAGATGGCTCGCTTGACCTGCTGTTGATTGGCGCGGAACGGCATATGCTAACGCTGACCGTCTTCATGAAATGCTTGGCGCATTGGGTGGCAAGTGTGCTTCCACTGGTGGTCGCGACCCCGCTGCTGGGGCTGTTCATGAATATGGAGCCCTCGGGCATTGGTGCGACGGCCTTGACACTTTTGGTTGGAACGCCCGCCATAACCTTCATCGGTGCGGTCGGTGCGGCACTGGCCGTAGCCCTTCCACGCGGTGGCCTGCTCGTCTCCGTCATCGTGCTGCCGCTGACCATTCCGGTGCTTATTTTCGGCGTTTCGGCTTCTTATGGCGCAACGGGCGATGTCGAGCCGTTTCTGGCGCCGTTCCTCATTCTATCCGCATTGACGCTGTTTTTCGCGGTGCTGGGGCCGCTTGCCGCGAGTGCTGTGCTCAAAGGTTCGGCGGATTGAACATGATCCTGAAAAGTGAGAACTGGCTTTCAGATAAGATCATGTCTGGCGGATTGACGCAGTTGATTACAGTCAATTGAACGCCATGGGGTGGCAAGGTAAGTATAGCGCATGACCAAAGTCACCACGAAACCCACAAGCTGGCTTGATCTTGCCAATCCAACGCGTTTCCTTGCTTTTGCGAGCAAGGTTTTGCCGTGGTTGGGGCTTTTATCAGCACTTTTTCTCGCAGTGGGTCTATACATGGTGTTTCTGTCGCCCGACGATTACCAGCAAGGCCTGACGGTGCGCATCATGTATATCCATGTGCCTTTCGCATGGCTTTCGATGATGTGCTATTCGATCATGGCGCTCTCGGCACTGGGAACGCTTGTGTGGCGGCATCCGCTGGCTGACGTGTCGATCCGCGCCGCAGCCCCATTGGGTGCGATGTTTACGGCTTTGGCGCTCGCCACCGGCTCGCTCTGGGGCAAGCCGATGTGGGGTACATGGTGGGTGTGGGATGCGCGTCTCACCTCCGTCTTCGTTCTGTTCTTGATGTATCTTGGCATTATCGCACTGTCGCGGGCCTTTGCCGATCCTGCCAAAAGTGCAAAGCCGGTGGCGGTATTGACCCTTGTCGGCTTTATCAATGTTCCGATCATCAAATTCTCAGTCGACTGGTGGAATACTCTGCATCAGCCCGCTTCGGTGTTTCGTATGGATGGACCGACCATCGACGGTTCGATGCTGCGCCCGCTTTTCGTGATGGCGATTGGTTTTACGCTTTTGTTCATCACGCTACACATAATGGCGATGCGCAATGAAATCTGGCGCAGGCGTGTTGCCTCGATGAAGAAGCTTGCCGCACGTAGTGCCGACCGCAACCGGCAGCCAGCGGGAGAGCGTCTATGAACACGCATCTTGGCTTCGTCATCATTGCCTATGGCGTCACTGTGGTGGCGCTTATGATTACCATCTGCTGGATCATAATCGACCAGCGCTTGCTAAAGCGCGAATTGCAGCGGCTTGAGGCGCAAGGTTTGCGCCGCCGTTCGGCAAAGCCTGTTTCCGAGACCGCATAATGAGCGATAAAACCCAAAAACCTGCTGGTGCAAGCCGCCGCACGGCGCTGATCGCGCTTCTGCCGCTCTTGATTTTTGTGGCACTTGCGGGCGTTTTCACTGTTCAGCTTTTATCGGGCAAGGATAATTCGACCATTCCGTCAGCCCTGATCGGCAAGCCTGCGCCGCAGACCGATCTTTCGCCCGTTGAAGGACTTTTGCGCGATGGCGTGCCGGTGCCGGGCCTCAACAGTGACGATTTCAAGGGAAAACTGACGCTGGTCAATGTTTGGGGGTCGTGGTGCGTACCCTGCCGTCAGGAGCATCCGCTGCTGATGCAGATCGCCAAGGATGAGCGCATCCGCGTGGTTGGCCTCAATTACAAGGACGAGCCGGAAAATGCGCGGCGTTTCTTAGGTGATCTCGGCAATCCCTTTGCGGCGGTGGGTAGCGACCGAACAGGTCGCTCGGCGATTGAATGGGGCGTCTATGGCGTTCCCGAAACATTTCTGGTCGGCCCCGACGGCAGGATCCTATACAAGCATGTCGGGCCGTTTACTAAACAATCGGTGCGGGACGACCTGATGCCAGCGGTCGAGAGGGCGCAGCAATAATCAATGAATTTCTGAAATGAAAAAACCCCGCATATGCGGGGCTTTTGCTTTTTCTATCTCAATCCGGCAGTTTTCTGACAGCGCCCTTGGCAGCACTTGTTGCCATCGCGGCATAGGCTTTCAACGCGGTCGACACCTTGCGCTTGCGGTTTTCAACCGGCTTCCACCCGCTCTCGTCCTGTTCGGCACGGCGTTCGGCAAGTGTCGCATCATCGACGGCCAGATGAATCTTGCGGTTGGGGATATCGATATCGATGATATCACCCTCGCGCACCAGACCGATTGTGCCACCTTCGGCGGCTTCTGGGGAAACGTGGCCGATGGAAAGCCCCGACGAGCCGCCCGAAAAACGCCCATCGGTGATCAGCGCGCAATCCTTGCCCAGACCTTTTGATTTGAGGTAGCTGGTTGGATAAAGCATTTCCTGCATGCCCGGTCCGCCGCGCGGGCCTTCATAGCGGATCAGTACAATGTCACCCGCCTTGATCTTGCCGTTCAGAATGCCGAGCACGGCACTATCCTGGCTCTCGAAAATACGCGCCGGTCCTGAGAACTTGAGGATCGAATCGTCCACGCCCGCCGTCTTTACGATGCAGCCGTCTTCAGCGAGATTGCCATAGAGAACGGCGAGACCACCATCCTGAGAAAAAGCGTGTTCTTTTGCGCGAATGACGCCTTTTTCACGGTCGGTATCGACGCTGTCAAAGCGGCGCTCCTGGCTAAAGGCCACCTGTGTCGGCACACCGCCGGGGGCTGCGCGATAGAACTTATGCACCATGTCGCTCGTTGTGCGCGTTACGTCCCAATGATCAAGCGCCTTGCCAAGCGTTTCGCTGTGTACGGTCGGGAGCGTCGTGGTCAGAAGCCCTGCTTTTTCAAGCTGGCCCAGAATGCCCATGATGCCACCAGCATGATGCACGTCTTCCATATGCACATTGGCGATAGCGGGCGCCACTTTACACAAAACCGGTACGCGGCGTGACAGCCGATCGATATCGGCCATCGTGAAATCGACTTCCGCCTCTTGTGCGGCAGCCAACAGATGCAGCACCGTGTTGGTGGAACCACCCATGGCGATATCGAGCGTCATGGCGTTTTCGAAAGCCTCAAACGTGGCAATCGAACGCGGCAAAACGGAAGCGTCGTCCTGTTCGTAATAACGGCGTGCCAGATCGACCACCAGATGACCGGCTTCGACAAAAAGCCGCTTGCGGTCGGCGTGTGTTGCAAGTGTTGAACCGTTGCCCGGCAGCGAAAGGCCGAGCGCTTCGGTGAGGCAGTTCATGGAATTTGCTGTAAACATGCCCGAGCATGAGCCGCAGGTCGGACATGCCGAGCGCTCGATGGCCTTGACCTGATCGTCCGAATAATGATCGTCTGCGGCCGCAACCATGGCGTCGACCAGGTCGAGTTTCTTCACCTCGTCGTCCCAAACAACCTTGCCTGCTTCCATCGGCCCGCCGGACACGAAGACAACCGGGATGTTGAGACGCAGTGACGCCATCAGCATGCCGGGCGTGATCTTGTCGCAATTGGAAATGCAGACCATCGCATCGGCACAGTGCGCATTGACCATATATTCGACCGAGTCGGCGATCAGCTCGCGCGAGGGCAGCGAATAGAGCATACCGTCATGGCCCATGGCGATGCCGTCGTCGACCGCAATGGTGTTGAATTCCTTGGCCACACCACCTGCTGCTTCGATCTCACGCGCAACAAGCTGGCCCATGTCTTTCAAATGCACATGGCCGGGCACGAATTGCGTAAACGAATTCACTACCGCAATGATAGGCTTGCCGAAATCATCGTCCTTCATGCCTGTGGCGCGCCACAGGCCGCGAGCGCCGGCCATATTGCGACCATGGGTGGTTGTACGCGAACGATATGCGGGCATTTTCAAACCTTTTAGGAACTCTTCCAACTTTGCAGCCGGTATGACAGAACGGTATTTGCCATGCAAAGCGCAAATTGCCCCATATCGCCATCAAGGCTGGTTTTGGGGCGGTGCCTGAAGCTGCTTGCGGATTTGCGATCAGCGAAAATATCCATGCGGATGACATATTCGCTGCTCTGGACAGATCAAACCTACCACTTTCTTGTTATAATGCAAAAGAATTTACAATTTAAACGTAAGAAAGTTGCTCTGGTGCTTTCAGGCGCTGCCGGCTGCTCGACTATCTGTGACTGAAGCGAAGGCGGATGCCAGCGTGCGGGTCAGCACAGTGGGGGCGATGGGCTTATGGAAAACCGGAATTCCCGGATAACGTGCCGCAAGCTTTGCAGGCAGACCGCCGCCGGTGTGGATGACCACGAAAGTGTTTGCCTTCTTCAAACGGTCCAGAACCGGTTCGACATTGCCATCGATCAGGTCGACGTCGAGAATCGCGGCATCGACTTTATGTGTGTTGATGAGATCAAGGGCTTGCCGGACGCTGCCGACTGGCCCGATCACGGTGCCGTTGGCGTCTTCTACAGACGCGGCGACGTCGAGTGCTACGAAGATTTCATCCTCGACGACTAGAATCCGGCGTTGTTCAAGATCGTTCATCACGTTTCTCGCTGCCTCCTTGAGGTTGGCGCTACGAAGAAAATGCGCGAGCGCAGACAGGAGTTCCCTTCATCGACAGAATAAACCATTTAAGGTGAATCAATTCTTTACCGCAGGAGAAGGGGCGGACGTCGAAAAATCCCATGCCAAAAAACCGTCAGAAAGCAGTAAAAGTCAGTGTGGTCAGCGAGCGCACGATATTGGGAATGTTGAGCACGTTCTCGTTGATGAACTTGCCGATATCATCACCCTCGGCGACATAAATCTTGGCCAGAAGGTCAAACTCGCCGCTGGTCGAATAAAGCTCGGAGACGATCTCGCGCTGGTATAGCTCATCTGCCACTTCATAGGTCTTGCCGGGCGCGCACTGCAATTGCAGGAAAACGGGTTTCATATCTCTTCCTTTCGCCAAGGGCGTAGATTGACTGCTGAAGCTGACGATATTTCTGGTTCAAACACGGACAGGCAGCGGAAATCAAGTACTCAAAAATGAGTGTCGCAACGCTTCAACATTGTCGACGCGATGGATCACATTGCGGTGAGCCGTGGTGATATTGAAACAACATTCGTGTATTGCCGTGTTTCAGGAGTTTATAAACGTACTATGAAATTCATTCCCGCTCTATTTTCCGTCTTTCTTTTGTCTCTGGCAACCGTCCCAGTTCCCGTGTTTGCAATGAATGCGTCTATGCAAGCCCAGCTCGAAAAGCTCGATCCCGAGACGCGGCTGGAACAGCGGTGTGATGTCGAGGCCATGGAGCGCATTGCGCGCGAACACAGCAACTATGATGTGGACAAGGCGCTGGCCTATGCTTTTTCAGATACTGTGGTGAAAAAGAACGTCTTGCGGGCGGATGGTGCGGCATTTCGCAGCCGCGAACACTGGTACCAGCTTTCTTACATTTGCAAGACGGATGATGCTCACATTAAGGTTCTGTCTTTCGAATATAAGATTGGACCGGAAGTGCCGCAAAGCCAGTGGAGCAAGCACTATCTCGTTCCATGATTTTCTCGACCTATGGCAAGGGAATTTCCGGAATTCCCACGGATCATAAAATCATGATCCCCTGTAAATTTATGGAACCTCTCGCTCTGCGATAGATTATTATTGCTCGGGTATTTTTGGAATGGTGTGGAAAAATTATTCCTGAAACACTTGGAATGCTGCGCGGATTTTTCGTTGTCGTATTAAATATTGGGTGGCTTGTAGCATCCCGTTGATGAAGACCTCTGATACTGTCCTGATAATGGAAACATGGAGGCGGACATGAAACGATCGAGATTTTCACTGACCATTGCATCCTTTGTGGCGTTGGCTTCGCTTGCCGCCACCGTTCAGGCAAGCCACGCGGATCAGACGCTGTTGAACGTGTCCTATGATCCGACACGCGAACTCTACAAGGATTACAACGCGGCTTTTGCCAAGCATTGGAAAGATGAGACGGGCGAGACTGTTACCATCCGCGCCTCGCATGGTGGCTCTGGCAAGCAGGCGCGTTCGGTGATCGACGGCATCAAGGCCGATGTGGTCACGCTGGCACTTGAAAGCGATATCGACGCTATTGCCGATCTTTCCGGCAAGATCGACAAGGACTGGCGCAAGCGCCTGCCCAACAATTCCGCCCCCTATACTTCGACCATTGTTTTCCTCGTGCGCAAGGGCAACCCAAAAGGCATCAAGGACTGGGGCGATCTGGTCAAGGACGGCGTCGAGGTCATCACGCCCAATCCTAAAACATCAGGCGGCGCGCGCTGGAATTATCTGGCAGCCTGGGCATGGGCGCATAAGGAATATGGCGGCGACGAGCAGAAGATCAAGGAATACATAACTGAGCTGTTCCGCCATGTGCCGGTGCTTGATACCGGCGCACGTGGCTCTACGACGACTTTTGTACAGCGCCAGCTCGGCGATGTGTTGCTGGCTTGGGAAAACGAAGCCTATCTGTCGGTGGCGGAGTTTGGTGAAGATGCCTTCGATATCGTCGCTCCGCCTCAGTCGATTCTGGCCGAGCCGCCCGTGGCGCTTGTCGACAAGAATGCCGAGGAAAACGGCACCACGAAACTCGCACAGGCCTATCTCGAATATCTTTATTCACCTGAAGGGCAGGCGCTTGCTGCCAAGCACTTCTATCGCCCGTCCAAGCCGGATGTCATTCCTGCCGATCAGCAGCGTGAGTTTCCAGCCTTGACGCTGGTGACGATCGATGATCCGATTTTCGGCGGATGGGCAAAAGCGCAGCCCGAGCATTTTGGTGATGGAGGAACCTTTGACCAGCTTTACAAGCCCGGCAAATAACGGGTCCAGTCGATAAGGGGCTCACATGACAAGCCGAACAGCATCAATAAAGAGGGAACAAAATAGAGTATGGCTTCGCTCCCTGCACATGGCGTTGCTAGGTGGCACTTTAAAAAGCCGAGCGTTATTCCTGGTTTCGGACTGACGTTCGGTTTTAGTGTTGCCTATCTGACGCTTCTTATTCTCATTCCGCTCGCAGCGCTCGTGCTGCGTTCGACCGATGTTGGCCTCTCCGGTTTCTGGCGGATCATCACCGACGAGCGCACGCTTAAAGCGCTGGAAACAAGCTTTGGTACGGCTTTTATAGCGGCAATGGTCAATGTCGTCTTCGGCGTTATTCTGGCCTGGGTTCTGGTGCGTTATCGCTTTCCGGGACGGCGGTTTGTCGATGCAATTGTCGATATTCCTTTTGCGTTACCCACGGCTGTGGCCGGTATTGCGCTGGCTTCTATCTATGCGCCCAATGGCTGGATCGGCAGCCTGCTTGCACCCTTTGGCGTGCGCGTCGCCTTCACACGTCTCGGTATCATCGTGGCACTGATTTTCATCGGCCTGCCTTTCGTCGTGCGCACCGTTCAGCCGATCATGGAGGAAATCAGTCGCGAGGTAGAGGAAGCCGCAGCAACCCTGGGTGCCTCGCGCCTCCAGACCATTTTTCGCGTGCTGCTGCCGAGCCTTCAGCCTGCGATCCTGACCGGCTTTGCGTTGGCTTTTGCACGTGGCGTCGGTGAATATGGCTCGGTCATCTTCATTGCCGGCAATACGCCCTATGTTTCTGAAATCGCACCCTTGCTGATCGTTATCAAGCTTGAGGAATATGACTATGCCGGTGCCACGGCATTGGCCGTGGTCATGCTGGCGCTGTCCTTTGCGATGCTGTTTGTGATCAATCTCATCCAGGCATGGGCACGCAGGAAATATGCTCATGGCGCATGAAACCACTGTCCCCAAATCCAGCGCCGTGACCGAAAGCCTTGCAACCCGTATCGTGCTGATTGTGGTAGCACTGCTGTTTATCGCCTTGTTCCTGATCCTGCCGGTGGTGGCGGTTTTCGTCGAGGCGTTTCGCAAGGGGGCGGGCGACTATTTTGCAGCGCTCGTCGAACCTGATGCATGGGCCGCGATCAAGCTGACGCTGACGGTTGCAGCCATTGCCGTGCCGCTCAATCTGGTGTTCGGCATTGCCGCTGCATGGGCGATCGCCAAATTCGAGTTCAAGGGCAAGGCGCTGCTCACCACCTTGATCGATCTGCCGTTTTCCATCTCGCCGGTGATATCAGGCCTCGTTTTCGTGCTGCTGTTTTCAAGTCACAGCCTGCTTGGTCCGTGGCTTTCGCGCAATGGCATCGAAATCCTGTTTGCGGTGCCCGGCATCGTGCTGGCGACCGTGTTCGTAACCTTTCCTTTTGTGGCACGTGAACTGATTCCGCTGATGGAAGAACAAGGCACCGGCGACGAGGAAGCGGCGATTTCATTGGGGGCAGATGGTTGGCAGGTGTTTCGCTATGTGACGCTGCCCAATATCAAATGGGGGCTGCTTTACGGCGTGCTGCTCTGCAATGCCCGCGCCATGGGCGAGTTTGGGGCAGTCTCGGTGGTTTCAGGCCATATTCGCGGTCTCACCAACACGATGCCGCTGCATGTGGAAATTCTCTATAATGAATATAATTTCGTTGGGGCTTTTGCGGTGGCATCGCTCTTGGCGTTTCTTGCGCTGGTGACGCTTGGCGTCAAGATGGTGCTGGAAGCGCGGTATCGTGACGAACTGGCTGTCGGAAACGGCCATTGATGAAAACAGACGCAGCTCTGGTGCGAGCAAGGAAAGGCCTGCTTAAAGCGCTCGTCACGTCTCTCGGACGCTACACAAGGACGCGTCTCAACTCTTTGATTCTGCGTATTGTGCTTTACAAAAATCGATTCCGATTTTAGCGCCGATGCGTTAGCCTGTTGGTAAATCGTTGCGCAAGTGACGGGGGAAAGGATTTGGAATGGAAGTTCGTGTGGCCAGCGTGCGCAAGGAGTTTGCGCGCTTTCCGGCTTTGCATAATGTTTCGCTGGATATCCGTTCCGGCGAGCTGATCGCGCTGCTCGGCCCTTCAGGTTCCGGCAAGACCACACTTTTGCGGTTGATTGCCGGGCTTGAAAGACCGACTGAAGGCGCGATTTTCTTTGGCGACGAAGACGCATCCTATAAAAGTGTGCAGGAGCGCAACGTCGGTTTCGTGTTCCAGCATTACGCGCTTTTCCGTCATATGAGCGTTGCCGACAATATCGGCTTTGGCCTCAAGGTGCGCCCGGAGAAAATCCGCCCGAAAAAGGCGGAGATCAGGCGTCGTGCCCTCGAACTGCTTGATCTGGTTCAGTTGAAGGGGCTGGAAAATCGCTATCCGGCGCAGCTCTCAGGTGGCCAGCGCCAGCGCGTGGCGCTTGCGCGCGCCATGGCGATTGAACCCAAGGTTCTGTTGCTTGATGAACCGTTTGGCGCGCTCGACGCGCTGGTGCGCAAGGAATTGCGCCGCTGGCTGCGCGCAATCCACGACAAGACCGGCCATACGACCGTCTTCGTGACCCATGATCAGGACGAGGCGCTCGAACTCGCTGACCGTGTGGTGGTGATGAGCCAGGGCCGCATCGAGCAGATCGGCACACCCGATGAGGTCTATGACGATCCCAATTCGCCTTTTGTCTACGGTTTTATAGGAGAATCGAGCACGCTTCCGGTGCGCGTCGAAAATGGCGCGGTCTGGCTCACCGACCGCAATATCGGATTGAGCGTGGATCAAACGCGAGACAAGGTCACGCGAGGTGAAGCGCAGCTCTTCTTCCGTCCGCATGATGTCGAACTGGTCGAGGGCAGCGGTGGCTGTATTGCAGGTACCGTGGTGACAAGCCGTCGTTCTGGCGGTAAGCGGCGGGTGGAGCTGGAAATCGGCGGCGCTCGCGAGCGCGTCGAGATCGAAATTCCTGCCGAACATCCGGCGACCGAAAAAAGCCGCATCGCGTTTCGTCCGCGCTACTTCAAGCTTTTTGCCGCCGATGAAGCAGATAAACACTCAGACGCGGCCTGAAAGCAGAGCCCTTGGTATTTTTCGGTTCTTGCGTCAACTTCGGCGTAAGGGCCGTTTTTATTTTTTGCCTGATGATTTTCGTGTTCTCTAATATTTATCCATCGTTATCGGCAGTGGTATTATTTATATTTTCAGTATGTTACGGTTGTAAAAAACCAACTTTGTCATAACACAAGATTTCGCCCCAAAAAGAATTGTGCGTTGCGATTCAAACGGTTTGAAGATCACCACAGTGTTATGTCGCAATTTGGTCAAATGGTGCCGACATTCAGGGAACCGATTATGGATACCGCCGTTTTCCTGCAATGAGCATGAACTAAAATCTGGTATCCACCGCCGCAATTCATTTACCTCTTCGGAAAGGCTGTTAAGGCAGATGCCGGAAACGACTTCTTCGCACTCCAGTTCGACCCCGACCAAGACTAAATCGCCAGAGCCGCAAAAACCTGTGGAACCGAACTCCACGGATCGCGCTGCGGCGCAATCGGCCTCATCGCTGGTTCCGCCGGAGCAGCCATCGCCTCTGCGCGCTGTCTACAAAACAGAAGAGGAGCTTGCCGCACTTGCAAGTGCTGTTGCGCGCGGTGAGGATATCCCGCTGCCGGGCTACCTCAAGTTTCCTTTCGATCAGCGCCTGTCTGAAAACGGCAAGCTGATCTTGCACGCCTATCGCGGCTCCGATGCGGCCGCACGCGCAGGCGAAACGATTACACCTGCCGCCCAATGGCTTCTCGATAATCACTATCAGGTTGACAAGAACGTCCAGCAGACGCGCCGCGATCTGCCACGCCGCTTTATCGAACAATTGCCACCCTACAAAACGCCGGTGGCAAAATATGAAGGCATGCCGCGCATTTTCGCGCTGGCTTGGCTTTATGTGGCCCACACCGACAGCAATTTCTCACTGAAAACGCTGACGGCCATCGTGCAGGGCTTTCAGGAGGTCGAGCCACTCAAGATCGGTGAATTATGGGCGCTGCCTTCTGCCGTGCGCTATTTCCTGATCGAAAATGCGCGCCGTCTTGCGCTACGCGTTGACCGTGCGCGAAATATGCGCAATCTGGCCAATACCGCCGCCGATACAATCGTGGTTGCCGATGAGGCGAGCCTCGGTTCTGTTCTGGCGCAATATACGGCTGCCGCGCGCGACAGTACCTTTGCCACGCATCTGCTTTATCGCCTTCGCTCGGCCTCCACCGATACGGCGGCTGCCGCAAGCTGGCTTGAGCGGATTTTGCACGAGGAAGGCAGTAACGCGGAAGACGCCATCGTCGAGGAACATGCACGCCAATCGACAGGTGGCGTGACCATGGGCAACGTCATCCGCAGCCTCAAGTCCATTGACGATATCGACTGGGAAACATGGTTCGAAACCGTCAACGAGGTCGATGCCATCCTGCGCGATCACAGCGATTTCGAACTTCTGGATTTCCGCTCGCGCAACGCCTATCGTGTGACGATCGAGAAGCTCGCCCGCTATTCGGACATGAGCGAAATCGACATCACTTGGGCCGCCCTCAAGCTTGCCGAAGACGACAAGAGCGGGCAGGCAGCAAGTCAGGGCTCGATTGCCTATTATCTCTCCGGTGACGGTCGCAGGGAACTGGAAAAGGTCTGTGGCTACCGCGCACCCTTCGGCACGAAGGCGCTGCGCTTTTATCGCGGCCTGGGCCTGTTCGGGCTGTTCATTCCGACCGCGATCTTTACCGTCCTCATTCTGCTTTTAGTCAATTACTGCATGATCCGTGCCGGTCTCTCGACCGATCTGCGCACGCTGTTCACGCTGTTGGCTATCTTCCCGGCCATGGATGCGTCCTATTCGCTGTTCAATGCGCTGGTGCCGTGGTTTGTAGCGCCGACAAGGCTGATCGGCTTTGAATATAAGGAAGGCCTGCCGGAGGAAGCGCGCACGCTTGTGGCCGTTCCGACGTTCATCACTACACGCGATTCGGTCGATGAGCAGCTCCGCAATCTCGAAGTGCATTACCTGACCAATCCGCGCGGCGAAATTTATTTTGCGCTGGTCAGCGACTGGGTGGACGCGAAGCAGGAAATCACGCCTGCCGATATGGAAATCTACGATTATGCGCGTGAGGAAATCGACAAGCTGAACGTGCATTATACCGGCAGCGATCAGCCGCGTTTCTTTCTCATCCATCGTCGTCGTCTCTTCAACGAGAAGCAGAATGTGTGGATGGGCTGGGAGCGTAAGCGCGGCAAGCTGCATGAGTTGAACCTGCTGTTGCGTGGCGATCACGATACCAGCTTCTACCCGCCCGACGAGCGCCTGCCCAAAGACATAAAATATGTGATGACGCTCGACGCCGATACACGGCTGACGCCCGAATCGGTGACCAATTTGGCAGGCAAGCTCAGCCATCCACTGAACCGCCCGGTCATTGACGAGAAGAGCGGCAAGGTCGTGCGCGGCTATGGCATCTTGCAGCCCCGTGTTACGCCTTCGCTCACCACGGGCGACGAGGCCTCGTTCCTGCAACGCGTCTTCTCGGTCAATCGTGGCATTGATCCTTACGTCTTTGCGGTTTCTGACACCTATCAGGACCTGTTGGGCGAAGGCACGTTTACCGGCAAGGGTCTTTACGACATTGACGCCTTTGAGGCGGCGTTGAAAAGTCGTGTGCCGGAAAACACGCTTCTCAGCCACGATCTGCTTGAAGGCGGTTATGCGCGTGCGGCTCTCGTCAGCGATGTCGAGGTAGTCGAGGATTATCCGACCGGCTATAATGTCGATGTCTCGCGGCACCATCGCTGGGCGCGTGGCGACTGGCAGCTTCTGCCATGGTTGTTTTCCACCAGCCGCGGGGTGAGTGCCACCACGCGCTGGAAGATGGTCGACAATCTGCGCCGCTCGCTCAATCCGATCCTGTGGATCGTTGCCGCTGTAATCGGCTGGACGGTTTTGCCGCTCGGACCTGCTGCTGTCTGGCAGGGCTTCCTGATCGTCAGTATGTTCGTGGCGCCGACTTTCGGCATTGTTACCAATCTCATTCCGCACAATATGGATTATTCCATCAAGGGTCATGTGCAATCGGTAATGACCGATATTGCGCTGGGTACTGCGGATGTGGCGCTGCGTACCACCTTCATTGCCCATTCGGCCTTCCTGATGGCCGATGCCATTGCGCGCACGATCTATCGTCTGTTTGTCTCGCGCCGCGATCTTCTGGAATGGCGCACGGCGGCACAGGCCAAATCCTCGCCTGATACGCTGCTGTTCTACTTTCAGCTCATGTGGCCCGCGCTTGCCATTGCTGGGCTTGCTATACTCTTCCCGCTTGCCGTCCAAAGTCCGGCTGCTCTCATTGCAGCTCCCTTTGCGGTTATCTGGTTTGCTTCGCCCTTGATTGCATGGCTCGTTAGCCGATCGGCCAAGCCGCAGGACACGCTGGAGGTTCTCTCTTCCGACAAGGCCGATTTGCGGCGCTATGCGCGGCGCACATGGCGCTATTTCGCCGAATTTACCAATGCGGAAAACAATCATCTGCCACCGGATAATTTCCAGGAAGACCCGGCACCCGTCGTCGCTCAACGCACCTCGCCCACCAATATCGGCGTCTATCTGCTGTCGGTGGTGGCTGCGCGTGATTTCGGCTGGATCGGTTTCGATGAAACGCTCGAACGCGTGGATGAAACCATCAAAACACTTGATAGAATGGAGAAATACCAGGGCCATCTCTATAACTGGTATGAAACTCATACGCTGACGCCGCTGCGCCCGCTTTATGTCTCGGCGGTCGATAGCGGCAATCTTGCTGGTCATCTGGTGACGCTTTCCTCGGCTCTCGAAGAATGGGCGGAAGCGCCAAGCGTCTATTTGCAGGGTGACCTCGACGGTATTCTCGACGTTAATGACGTGCTTGAGGAAACAATCGCCAAAATCCCCGATGACCGTCGTATCCTGCGTCCCCTGCGCCGCCGGGTGGAAGAGCGTATTGCCAATTTCCGCCGCGCCGTGCGCACAATCAAGGAAGAGCCGGAAACCGCCTCATTCCGCACCATCAACCTGTCGCTGTTTGCCAATGACATCATGCGTCTGGTTGAGGAACTCGATAGCGAGATCGGTACACCCGCAAGTAGCGAAGCCCGCGTCTGGGCGCATACCCTGATCGACACCTGCAAGGCGCATACCGACGACGCCATTGGTGGCCGTGACACGGATCGATTGCGCGAACGTCTGCAAGACATGGCGACGCGCGCGCGTCAGCTTGCCTTCGATATGCAGTTCGGCTTCCTGGAGCGTAAGGAGCGCCGCCTGCTTTCCATCGGTTTCCGCGTGCAGGAAAACGAACTGGACGAAAGCTGCTACGATCTTCTGGCGTCTGAAGCGCGTCTGGCAAGCCTGTTTGCCATCGCCAAGGGCGATGTGCCGGTTGAGCATTGGTTCAAGCTTGGACGCCTTCTGGTTCCGGTCGGCTGGAAGGGCGCTCTGCTCTCCTGGTCCGGCTCAATGTTCGAATATCTGATGCCGCCACTGGTCATGTCCGAGCCGCTCGGCTCGCTTCTCGACCAGACCAACAAGCTCGTCGTGCAGCGCCAGATCGATTATGCCACCTCGCGCGGTCTGCCATGGGGTATTTCGGAAGCTGCGTTCAACGCGCGTGACGCTTACATGAACTACCAGTATTCTAATTTCGGCGTGCCTAATCTCGGTCTTCAGCGCGGCCTGTCGCGCAATGCCGTCATTGCGCCCTATGCGAGCTTGCTTGCCGCGCAATATCAGCCCGCAGCAGCGGTGGCCAATTTGAAGCGTCTGGAGAAGCTCGGCGCACTGGGCCGTTACGGTTTTCACGATTCGGTGGATTTCACGCCGTCGCGTGTGCGTGAGGGTGAAACCTGTGCTGTGGTTAAGAACTATTATGCCCACCATCACGGCATGGCGATCATCGCGGTCAACAATGTGATCTTTGAAGGCCGTATGCGCGAGCGTTTCCATTCCGATCCGGTGATCGAGGCAGCCGAGCTTCTGTTGCAGGAAAAGGCCCCGCGCGAAATCCCGATGATCTATGCCAAGACGGAAAATCCGATGCGGGTGGATTCGGGCGATTTCGACGATGCGCCGATGCGTATCGTCGACAAGCCGTTCAAGGCCCCGCGCACCACGCATATGATGTCGAACGGCCAATACGCGCTGATGGTGACGGCCAATGGTTCGGGTTACAGCCGCTGGCACAATTGGGACATCACCCGCTTCCACGCCGATGCTTCGGAAGACCTGCAAGGCACTTTCCTGTTTCTGCGCGACATGGAAAGCGGCTACTGGTGGTCGGCAACCGGCGAGCCGGTACGCAATGCGGAAGAAGAAACCAAGACCGTCTTCACCGAGGACAAGGCCGAATTCTACAAGACTGCTGGTGACATCAAGACAGTGATGGAAGTCATCGTTTCGTCGGAATGCGATGGCGAGGGCCGCAGGCTCGATATCATCAATACCTCTGCGCATGATCGCATGATCGAGGTAACGTCCTATGCCGAACTGGTTCTGACAGACAGCGACAGCGATGCCGCCCATCCGGCGTTTGCAAAAATGTTCGTCGAGACCGAAATTGCCGATAATGGCTCGACCATCTATGCCAAGCGGCGCAAGCGCGCGCCGTCCGACCCGGATGTCCATGTCGCGCATTTTGTGGCCGATCTGACAGGTGCGGTGCGCGAGATCGAGGTTGAAACCGACCGCCGCGCCTTTATCGGACGTGGACGCTCACTTCGCAATGCGGTCGCCTTTGACGCGGATACGAAATTTACCGGCAGTCAGGGTTGCGTGCTCGATCCCATTGCCTCGGTACGGACCCGTGTGCGCGTGCCTGCGCACAAAAAGGTTAGTCTGGTTTTCTGGACCGTTGCAGGCGGTAGCCGTGATGCGGTGGAACATGCCGTGGCACTGCATCGCCACCCGGAAGCCTTTGCCCGCGAGTATTCGCTGTCATGGACGAGTTCTCAGGTGCAGCTCTACCATATCGGTATCAAGCCTGCGGAAGCAGCCGATTACCAGAAGGTTGCGGCACATCTCCTTTACCCTGAACGCACTTTGCGCCAGCCGCCCGAGACCATCGCCAGTGGGCTCGGCAAACAGTCCGACCTGTGGCCGATGTCAATCTCGGGCGATTATCCGATTTTCGCGCTGCGCATCGACAACGAGGCCGATCTCGAAGTGCTGCGCGGTGTGTTGCGGGCGCAGGAATATTGGCGCTCCAAGGGCCTCATCGTCGATGTGGTCGCCGTTAACGAACGCGCCTTTTCCTATGCGCAGGATACGCAGCGCGCCATCGACTGGCTTGCGGAAGGTTTCCGTGCCCGCGGTGGCGAGCAACCGCATATCTTTGCGGTGCGCCATGACCAGATGAGTGAGGAAAGCTATAATACGCTGCTCGCCTCGGCGCGTATCGTCATGCATGCGCAGAACGGGTCGCTGGCAGAGCAATTGCGCCGCAGCGAGGAAATTACGGTCGATCTCGCGGCACGCGACGCAAGAACTGCGCTTATCGGCGAAAAAGAAGCGACCGCACCTGCCGTACCCGCAGTGATCGAACGTGGTGGCCGGGAAGAGCGCCCCATCGTCGTTGCGCCCAAGCAGGTCAACCGACCTGCTCCATCCGGTGATGATCTGCAATTCTGGAACGGCTATGGCGGTTTTGCCGAGGATGGTGCTTATGTCGTGCGCGTCAATGGTCGCACGTCAACGCCACACCCATGGATCAATGTGATTGCTAATCCGGGCTTCGGTTTCCACGTCTCGGCTGAAGGCTCGGCCTTTACATGGGCGGGAAACAGCCGCGATTATCAAGTCACGCCATGGGCGAATGATCCGGTGACGAATCGTCCGGGCGAGGCGATCTATCTGCTTGACCGCGAAACGGGCCGCTCCTTTGCACCTACCGCCAATGTGTTGCGCGATGAGGCTGTCACCTATGAGGCGCGCCATGGCTATGGCTACAGCACTTTTGCCGCTCAGCATGGTGAACTGGCGCTGGAATTGACACATATCGTGGATGCGGAAAAGCCGGTGCGCCTGTCACAACTGACAGTGACCAACAAGGGTCGCTCCAAGCGCAAGCTGCGCGCTTATGGTTATGTCGAATGGGTGCTCGGTAATGCTCGGGCCAAAAACGTTCCGTTCATCGTGCCGTCACAGGATGCGGAAACGGGGGCGCTTTTTGCCTCCAATCCCCATCATCCCGACAAAGCGGGCGAGGTCGCCTTTTATGCGGCAAGCCAAATGCCGCAGTCCGTCACAGCGGACCGTAGCGAGTTCATCGGTTCGACCGGCTCGGTGGACAGGCCCGAAGTGGTGCTGTCCGGCAAGGCGCTCTCCGGTACTGTGGAAGCGGGCCGCGATCCCTGCGCGGCACTGGCTGTCGATATCGAAGTCGGCCCCGGTGAAAGCCGCGAAATCGTCTTCCTTATGGGCAATGCCGATGGTAGTGACGCTGCAAAGGCGTTGATTGCGCAAGCAAAGGCTGCGCCTTTCAATGACAAGCTGATGGCTGCAAAAGCGCAGTGGGAGACCACCTTCAACAGTGTACAGGTGAAAACGCCCGATCCGGCTTTCGACCTTCTGGTCAATGGCTGGCTGCCCTATCAGGCGATCGCCTGCCGCATCTATGCGCGCGCGGCGTTCTATCAGGCAAGTGGTGCCTTCGGCTTCCGCGACCAGTTACAGGATACGCTGTCGCTGCTGCTGCTCGATCCGTCGCTGGCGCGGGCGCAAATTCTGAATGCCGCCTCGCGTCAGTTCCCTGAAGGCGATGTGCAGCATTGGTGGTTGCCTGCCACGGGCGCCGGGGTGCGTACGCTGATCTCCGACGATGTGGTGTGGCTTGGTTACGGCACCTCGCTTTATGTCGAGACGACCGGCGATAAATCCATCCTCGACGAGAGCCTGCCTTTCCTGAAAGGTCGTATGCTCAACGAGGGTGAACATGACGCCTTCTATGAGCCGGAAATCTCTGAGCAAACAGCAAGCCTTTATGAGCATTGCGCCATTGCACTCGATCTGGCGATAAAGCGCACCGGCAAGCACGGATTGCCGCTCATTCTCGGCGGCGACTGGAACGACGGTATGAACCTTGTCGGTGTCAAGGGCGAGGGCGAGAGCGTATGGCTCGGTTGGTTCCTTGCCTATACGCTAAAGCAGTTCATTCCGATTGCCGAATCCCGTAAGGATATGGCGCGCGCCAATGCATGGAGGCTGCATGTCGAAAGCTTGACCCAGGCGCTCGACCGCGATGGATGGGATGGCGAATGGTATCGTCGTGGCTTCTACGACAATGGAGCACCGCTCGGCTCTAAAGACAGCGATGAATGCCAGATTGATGCTATCGCGCAATCTTGGAGCGTGCTTTCCGGCGTCGCCGATCCCAAACGCGCAGAACAGGCAATGCGCTCGCTCGAAAGCCATCTGCTTGATGATGAGGGCGAATTGCTGCGCCTCTTCACACCGCCTTTCGACAAGACAGAGCAGGAACCCGGTTACATCAAGGGCTATCCGGCCGGCGTGCGCGAAAATGGCGGTCAGTACACCCATGGTGCGACATGGGCCATTCTGGCACTTGCCCGCATGGGCAAGGCGGCGGAGGCGTGGCGTCTGTTCTCGCTGTTCAGTCCTGTGAGCCATGGCCGCAACCCGGATGTCTACCGTGTCGAACCTTACGTGATCGCAGCCGACATCTATTCGGTTGAGCCGCGACGCGGGCAGGGCGGCTGGACCTGGTATACAGGTTCGGCGGGCTGGTTCTACCGCGTTGCGACCGAAGGCATTTTGGGCGTGACCCGACGCGGCGACCGGCTGCATTTCAACCCGGCCTTGCCGCCGGAGTGGGACGGCTACGAGGCCGATTTGTGCTTTGGCGATGCGCTTTATCACGTCAAGGTGGTGATGGGTGCCCAGTCTGCGGTGGTCAAGCTAGATGGCCGCAAACTCGCCAACCCCGAGGAGGGGGTGGAGATCAAGGCGGACGGCGAACATGAAATCGTCGTGGAGCTTCCCAAACAGTCATGAAATGATTAGAAAGGCGGGTGAAAACCCGCCTTTTTCTTTGCCGCGCATATGCGGCATATTCATGCAATGGAGGCCGTGATGGCCAAGACCGATATCGCGCGGCGCGTCTATAATCATGCCTGGAAGCTCGATCCTATCGTGCGCAGCCTGCTGGATACGGATTTCTATAAGCTTTTAATGCTGCAGATGATCTGGGGGCTTTATCCGAAGGTCGATGCCACGTTTTCGCTGATCAACCGCACCACTTCGGTGCGTCTCGCCGACGAGATCGACGAGGGCGAATTGCGGGCGCAGCTCGATCATGCCCGCACATTGCGTTTTACCAAGAAGGAAATGATCTGGCTGGCCGGCAACAGTTTTTATGGCCGCAAGCAGATTTTCCAGCCGGAATTCTTGAACTGGCTGCATGATTTCCAACTGCCTGAGTATGAGCTGCACCGCCGCGACGGCCAATATGAATTGCTTTTTCATGGCCGCTGGTCGCATACCACCATGTGGGAAATACCGGCGCTGGCCATCATCAACGAGCTGCGTTCGCGTGCGGCGATGAAGAGCCTCGGACCGTTCTCGCTCGATGTACTCTATGCCCGTGCCAAGGCCAAGATGTGGAGCAAGGTCGAACGTCTGCGTGAATTGCCGGACCTCAAGATTTCGGATTTTGGCACCCGCCGCCGCCATTCCTTCCTGTGGCAGCGCTGGTGCGTGGAGGCCTTGAAGGAAGGCATCGGATCGGCTTTTACCGGAACAAGCAATGTCCTGCTTGCTATGGATACGGATGTTGAAGCGCTCGGCACCAATGCGCATGAATTACCTATGGTTCTGGCAGCCCTTGCCAATACCGATGAGGAATTGCGCACAGCGCCCTATCGCGTACTGCAGGACTGGAATCGCTATTATGGCGGCAATCTTTTGATCGTTTTACCCGATGCCTTCGGCACGGCGGCGTTTTTGCGTGAGGCACCTGACTGGATTGCCGACTGGACGGGTTTCCGCCCCGATAGCGCCCCGCCGATCGAGGGCGGCGAGCGCATCATCGAGTGGTGGAAAGCGCATGGCAAGGACCCGCGTGAGAAGTTGCTGATCTTTTCCGATGCGCTGGATGTCGACACGATCGAACAGACTTATCGCCATTTTGACGGACGTGTGCGCATGAGTTTTGGTTGGGGTACCAACCTGACCAACGATTTTGTCGGCTGTGCGCCAACGACCATTCAGGGCTTGAAGGCCATTTCGCTTGTCTGCAAGGTGACGGACGCCAATGGACGCCCCGCGGTCAAACTCTCGGACAATCCGCAGAAGGCCACAGGCGACCCGAAGGAAGTCGCGCGGTATCTTAAATTTTTTGGCAATGACGAGCGGGTGGACCAGATCGTCAAGGTGTGACAGGCCTATTCCATTAATCTTGCCGTGCCCGAAATACGGATGGAGCCGCCGCGCACCGTGCCGATTGTGGCGCGCAGATGCGAGGGGCTACCCATATCCTCGCCTTGCAGGACTTCGATCGAGCCTTGATGCGGCCAGCCAAGATCGCGCAGGTAGGCTGCAAAAGCTGCGGTCGAAGCGCCAGTTGCCGGGTCTTCATAGACACCACCAGCCGCAAAGGCATTACGGCTGTGGAAGCGCTGCGGTGTTTGCGCATGAACGAGCAGAATAGTTGTCCAACCCTGCCGTTGCATCAGCTTTCGTCCGCGCGCCATATCATATTGCATGGCGGCGAGTTTCTCGCGGGAACCAAGCGCAAGTACGATATGATCCGCACCCCCATGGATGATCGCAGGTGGAATTTTCGGGTCGAGATCATCTTGATCATAGCCGAACAGCGCCAGCGCCTGTTCCGTTTCTTGGACATTTGCCGCACGGTTGCGCGTTGGCGGCGATTGCAGGCTAGCGGCAAACAGATCGCCTTCCTTGCGGCCTTCCACGCTGATAGAGGCATTGTTGATATTAAGTGCAAAGCGCCCATCGCCCTCGCGCATGGCAAGGGCTGCGCCAAGTGCAATGGTGGCATGGCCGCAGAAAGGCACTTCCATTTGCGGCGCGAAATAGCGCACCCGCCAGGCATTCCCATCGGGCATAGCGAAGGCGGTTTCCGAAAAGCCGACGTCTGCGGCGATCTTCTGCATCTGCGCAGGTGCAGGCAATTGTTCGGCAATCAGCACGCCGGCAGGATTCCCGCCCTGATCACCTTGAGAGAAGGCGGCAATGCGCAGGACTGTTGACGGATCAGCCATGGCATCAGTCCTTCATCTCGGTGGCCCAAGGGGGATTTGCACCGGCGCGTGACACAGTGACGGCGGCTGCACGCACGCCAAGGGCTACGGCTGCATGAATCTGGTCGTCATCAAGCGCGGCGATGGCTTGTTTCGTCAGAAGCCCTTGCACATTAAGGCTTGCGAGAATCCCGGCATTGACCGTATCGCCCGCGCCTACCGTATCGGCAACATCGACCTTCACGCCCGGCACACTGACCTTCGCTCTCGCCGTATAGGCGTCGGCACCATGCGCGCCCTTTGTGATGACGATGAGTTTAGGGCCGAGCTTCAGCCACCTGGAAGCGATTTCCGCATGTGTTCCGCTTTCGCCGAACCAGTCGAGGTCTTCGTCCGAGAGTTTGACGATATCAGCCAGCGCAATCATCCGCTTCATACGAGCAAGATGCGCTTCGCGGTTCGTGACAAAGCTCGTCCGGATATTGGGATCGAGGAACATAACCCGTTTTGCAGCCTCGCGCGTCATCAGCGCTTCATAGACGCTGCCGCAGGGTTCAGAAATCAGGCTGATACAGCCAAACAGCATGGCCTTGATGCTATCATCGATCAGCGGGATATCGCTCTGTGAAAGCATGCGCAAGGCGGTATTCTCATCATAGAAGGCATAACGCGCCTGCCCATCCACCAGTCGCACGAAGGCGAGCGTCGTCGGGCGGTCGGATATAGCCGAGTAGGAATAATCGACATGGGAGCGCTTGAGCGTTTCGCGCAGGATCTGGCCGAAAAAATCCGATGACAGCCCGGAGAAAAACCCCGTTGAAACGCCAAGCCGTCCCAAGGCAATCGAGGTGTTGAAGACCGAACCGCCAGCCACCGGCATGAAGGTGCTTTCACCTGCCGAAGTCTCTCTTGGCAGCATGTCTATCAGGGCTTCACCGCAACAAAGAATCATGGTTCAACTCATTTGAATGAAAATAAGGGGGCTAAATCGATTGAAACAGGTAAAGCAAAAAGCGCGGCGCATTTCAATGGCCGCGCTTATATGTTGTTTCAGACGTGCTGGCCGCCATTGATGTGAATTTCCGAGCCTGTGACATAGGACGAGGCTTCGGTGCACAGGAAATAGATGGTTTCGGCCACTTCCGAGGTTTTGCCAAGACGACGCAGCGGCAATTGTTCGACCATTTTTTCCGTGCCCGGCGAGAGGATCGCTGTATCGATCTCGCCCGGAGCGATGGCGTTGACGCGAATGCCATAGGGGCCGAAATCCGAGGCCATTTCGCGGGTCAGCGACGCGAGCGCCGCCTTGGAGGTGGCGTAAGCCGTGCCCGCAAAAGGATGCACGCGGCTTCCTGCAATCGATGTCACATTGACCACCGAGCCTTGCGCTGCTTCCAGTTCCTTGAAAAGCCCACGTGCGAGCATGATCGGGGCCATGAAATTGACCTGAAACACGTCACGCCAGACCGACATCGGTGTTTCAAGCGAGTTGAGGCGCTTGCTGCCTTCCGCCTTTGGCGAGATGCCCGCATTATTGACGAGCGCATGCAGCTTGCTGCCGTTGGCTTCGAGCCTGCGGCGGATTTCCGCGATGGCCTTGCCGATATCTTCCTGATCCGCGAGATCGACTTTGATGTGATCTTCCGGGCCTGCGGGCCACGGGCAATTTTCAGCAAAATCCTGCCTTGAACAGGTGATGACGCGCCAGCCCGCACGCGAAAAACGTTTGACCGTAGCGTGTCCGATGCCGCGGCTGGCGCCGGTCAGCACGAGCGTCTTGCGCTCGGTATCTGCCGCGCCCGATGCGGTTCTGTTTGTTGCTTCGTCTGATTTGCTATGCTGGCTCATGCTCAAACCTCACTCTCGAATTCCTGAATAGACCATGCCGCTCAGGATTTCGAGAGATATTAGGAGCGACTACTATCAATTTGCTGGGAAGGATGCCGGGTGCGACTGGATGCGCATATGCGATTGTGACATCGATAAAACATCACTGATTTCAGATACTGATAAAGGTGTGTTGCGGGGTGGGGAGCGGAATGGCAGGTTTCGAATGGATTGATGGAAAACCAGCCTTCAATTATCCTGAAATCTTGAAAAAATAGAGCCTATATCGTTTTCGGCAGTTTTGTAACAACGGCTGCGACCTATTCGTCAGTTTCGGGCTTTTTGAAAAAATCATCCACCAACCCTATTATTAAAGCAAGAATGTCCGGATTCGGACAAATCTAGAATTTTTTTCATGCATAAACACCTTTGAAGCTCTTTCTTTCAAGGTGTGTCCTCTCATGAGATTTCTATTTGGATCAACAGTTAATATCGCAGCCTTCAAGAACATCCTCAGGCTCGTCTCATCAATTATTATTCTTTCTGCAGCTGTTGATTATTCCGTTGCTCAAGAGACTGCCACTCCCAAAGCCGTCACTGTTGAGAATTTCCCACGAGCGGAGACTGATACGACCATTGCGGCCTATGCACAAAAAGGTGCCTTCGGAAAGTTTCTTCATGTCCGCGCACCCGTATCAATTGACGAACAGAAAATAGTTCGCACCAACAGGGATACGCTCTATTCGTTTGGCATTTTTGATCTCGATGCTGGTCCCGTAACGCTCAGTCTGCCCGAGACGGAAAAGCGTTACATGATGGCACAGGTACTCGATCAGGATCAGTACACGCGAGATATCGCCTATGCGCCGGGCGAAAGAACATATTCCAGAGATTCGGTTCATACCCGCTACATGATCGTGATCGTCAGAACGCTTGTCGATCCCCAGAGTGCAGAGGATATCAGGCGCGTTCACGCATTGCAGAATTCCATAGGTGTTTCTCAGTCCGGTAAAGGGTCACTGGAGCTTCCCGATTGGGACGCTGCATCCCAAGGGCAGATTCGCGAAGCGCTAAAGGGTCTTGGCGCACATCTTGGAAGCACCGCAAATATGTTCGGAACTCCGGATGAAGTCGATCCGATCAAGTATCTGATCGGTGCCGCTATCGGATGGGGTGGGAATCCCGAAAGCGCCGCCATTTATCTCTCCGGCCATCCGAAAGACAAGAGTGGAGCCGACGTTGAGATTCTGACCATCAAGGATGTTCCTGTCGACGGTTTCTGGTCGATCAGCGTTTACAACAAGGAAGGTTACTTCGCGAAAAACGCGTTGGACGCTTATTCTGTCAATAATCTTACAGCGAAGAAAAGTGAGGATGGCAGTGTGACCGTACAATTCGGTGGTTGCGAAAAGACGACGCCGAATTGCCTGCCCACGATGCCCGGCTGGAATTATACGGTCCGTCTTTACAGGCCCAGAAGCGAGATACTGAACGGCAGCTGGAAATTTCCTGAACCGGTACAGATAAGCCCGGCAAAATAGCTCCATCCTGCGAAAACCGTCACTCACAACAATTTTGCCCTGTCCCGTACTGGGCGCGATCATCGGGGTCAATTAGATGAAGTCCAGAGTTAAATTCATAGGCCTCTGCGGTCTGGTTCTCGCTAGCCTTCCCGCAGAAATCGCAAGTGCTGCCGAGGGCGGTATCGGTGTCTATCTGCTTGGTTCAAAGGGACCAGCAGCAGCCATCACTCCACCGCCGGGATTATACCTTGAAAACGACTTCTATTTTTATCGCGGCACGATGGGGAAAGATGAAAAGCTCCCCGCTGGCGGGCGGCTGGCAGTTGGCATTGAAGGCGATGCAGCGCTCTATATCCCGTCGCTGAGCTACATAGCGCCGGAGCCTTTGCTGGGTGGCCATCTGGGACTGTCCGTTTCCTTGCCGGTCGGAAAGAAAGAAACCGATGCTGACCTGACATTGCGGGGGCCGAGAGGCGGTCATGCAACCGGAGCGATCAGCGATGATATATTGACCATAGGGGACCCCAAGGTCGGTGCTTATCTTGGCTGGCAAACCGGCAATTTTCACTATCAGCTTGGAACCCAGTTCAATGTGCCGATCGGAGACTATCACGAAGGCGCAATCACAAACCTTGCCTTTCATCGCTGGGGCACGGATATTTTCGCCGCGGCTACGTGGCTCGATCCCACCATTGGTCTTGATATTTCCGGTGCGGCCGGCGTTACATTCAATTCAACCAACACAGCAACCGATTACAAGACAGGTAACGAATTCCATTTTGAAGGTGCGATGGTTCAGCATTTCAACAAAAGCTTCGACGCCGGGCTGATCGGTTATTATTATAAACAGCTCGGCGCTGATAGCGGCTCAGGGGCTAGCGGGGCCTTTAAAGGCGAGGTTGCTGCAATTGGTGTGACGCTGGGCTACAGTTTCAAGGCAGGAGAACTGCCCATGGCGGCCCGGCTCAAATATTACCATGAGGTGAGTGCCGAAAATCGGCCGAAGGGCGATGCGGTTTACGTCACACTGTCAATGCCCCTGAAATTCTAACGTGGAATTTCCGGCTTTCTTAAGCTCATATGGGGGCGGATTTTCATCGCTCCATTGCGCGGACTGATCGATGCATTGGCATGGGAGAATGAATAAAAAGAAGCGGATGCGGTGCGATGGTTGATATTACACGAGAGCAGGCCGAAAAAATTGTTAGCCAGCAAGGCTGGCTGTCACATATGCCGCAGCCTTTCAGGGACAAGCTGTTTCAGCACGCAATGCTGATTAGAATGCCGCCAAATCATACCGTATTCCGCCATGGGGATCCGGTGGGCGGTATTTACGGGCTTGTTGCCGGTTGCGTCACGGTTAATCTTGCACCGGCCAATGCCACGCCTTGTCTGGTTCATCTGGGATTACCCGGGGCATGGACTGGAGAGGGTTGTTTTCTAACCGGACAACCCAGACGCGTTGAGCTTAAAACGCTGACCGAAACACATGCTTTTCATTTGCCTCTCGACATCATGCAAAAGCTCTCCCACGAGGACTACAACATCGTGCGCGCCTTTGGAGCTATTTCGATCTTCAGCACGGATGTGCTTATCCATATCATTCACGATCTGCAGAAAAGAAACCCTGCTAAACGCATAGCATCCGTGCTGCGCCGTATTGTGCCCGACGAGAACACGTCCGTTATTCTTTCGCAGGCTGAAATCGCTACGATGACCAACACTTCCCGCCAACAGGTCAACGTGGCATTGAAGAAATTCGCAGATGCTGGCTGGATCGAGTACAGTTATCGCTCGATTTCCTTTCTGAATTTACCCCAATTGGCTAAGTTCTCCACTGACGGTGCAGATGATTAAATAATATAGACTATAGTTCGACATGAAACTTCAAAGTTGTATCAGTTATTTTGGTTTTTACAGATTTGCGCCTTCATAGGGTAAAGAAAAGTGCTAAATCTGGAGTGTTGCGCAACTCCTGAAACATGTTACTTCACACGTGCTTGTCGCAGACGGCGGGACTTTTCGACTTTGGAATAGATTTGTCGATGCAACGAATTGTGGTCTCATGTAACGCAGGGAGTGGGAAGTCAACATTCTCACGCATGTTGGGAGGACGGCTGTCCCTTCCTGTTATCCACCTCGACAAACTCTCTTGGGGGGCTGAAATGGTCAAAGCCCGTGCCCAGAGATTTCAGGCAGCTTGTTGAAGCTGCAGCTTCTTGATCAGGTTGGATATGCGAGGGAAACGATCACCGGCAAACCTTTGATTTGCGCTTGCCGCGTGCGGACCTGGTAATCTGGATGGATACCCTACACCGGCGATGGTCGCGTCTCGATCGTTCTCAATATAGGCGCCTGCCGCCTCGATCCACTCACAGGCATCAATCGCCGCGCCCATCATTTCCCGGATCAGATTCCAGTCGGCTTTCATATGGCTCGTCTCTTGCGCGAAAATCCTAAAACATGCGACAGCTTAGCCATCTAGCGTCCGCTTTAAAGAATGTCATTCACGACGATAAGCGACCGAAATGAGGGTCGGACGCTGTCATCACCCCACTGCCCATTCCACCCAATCGCTTGAGGCTCCAATCCTCAATTGCCCATGATGATATCGTAGAGCGTCGTTGATTTTCCCGGCTGCTGGCTTGGTTGTTGATCAGGCTGTTGTGCAGGCTGCTGGATATCGTTGCGCGGGGTCGTCTCCGGCGCAGGCGGCCAGTACCCCTCCTCATCATTGCCCGCCATAGGCTGATTGCCAAAACCGTTCTGTGACATCAGGTTCGGATCGTAAGGCGCATTGGGGTCCATGCCGTCGCTGCCGCCGGGTAGCACGTTCTGGATTTCGTAATGGCCGGGTAATTGCGCAATCGGCACGCCCTTATGCGCCTTTTGCATGAATTCCTTCCATGCAGCGACTGGCAATGTCGAGCCGAAGACACGCTTCATGCCCTTGCCGTCATCATTGCCGAACCAAACCCCCGTGGTGAGGTTGGCTGTATAGCCGATAAACCATGCATCGCGGAAATTCTGGCTGGTGCCGGTCTTGCCCGCCGCAGGCCAGCCACCAAAGGCCGCCCTGCGCGCCGTGCCGTCCTCGACGGTGCGGCGCAGCATGGCATTGATCATGCCGACATTGCGCTCGTCGATGACACGCGGGCCGATGCCGTCTTCTTTCTGGTAAAGTACGTTGCCATCGGCATCGGTCACACGGGTGATGAAATAGACCGGCGCACGGTAGCCGCCATTGGCAAAGGGCACGTAAGCGTCGGTCAGTTCCAGCAGCGTCACCTCGGAGGTTCCAAGCGCCAGCGACGCATTGGGCACCAGCGCTGACTGAACACCGAGGCGGTGGGCTGTATCGATCACGGTTTGCGGACCGACTTCCATGACGAGCTGTGCCGAAACCGAATTGAGCGAATGCGAAAGTGCTGTCGCAAGCGTGACCTCGCCCATATATTTGCCGTTGTCGTTGGCGGGCGTCCATTTGCCGATGCGGACCGGTGCGTCATTGCGCACGGAGTCAGGTGTGCGCCCCTGTTCGAGCGAAGAGAGATAGACAAAGGGCTTGAAAGTGGAGGCGGGCTGGCGATGACCGTCCGTCACGCGGTCGAACTGGCTCGCAGCATAGTCGACACCGCCCACCATGGCGCGCACCGCACCCGTGCCGTCAATGGACACCATCGCGCCTTGGCTGACGTTCATCTTCTTGCTGTGCTGTGCGATCTGTTCCTTGATCGCTTCCTCTCCTGCCGCCTGCAGGCTGAGATCGATCGTGGTCTCGACCGTAATGTCGCTCTTGGTCTCGCCGATCAGCGCAGGAAGCGCGCTTACGACCTTGTCGGCCACGTAATTCTCCGATCCCTGCCAGTAGGATGGCGCACGCGTCGGCGGCTCGCTTTCGGCGATTGCCTGTTGCCGGTCATCGATCATGCCTTCTTTGCGCATCGCACCCAGAACGAGTCTGGCGCGGGCATTGGCCGCTTCCGGATCGCGCGCTGGTGAAAGGCGCGAAGGGGCTTTGAGAAGCCCTGCCAAAGTGGCGGCTTCCATCAGGTTCACGTCCTTGGCGGACTTGTTGAAATAGCGCCTTGACGCCGCATCCACGCCATAGGCGCCGGAGCCGAGATAGACGCGATTGAGATACATCTCCAGAATCTGGTCCTTGGTGTATTTGTGCTCAAGCCACAGCGCGAGCATCACTTCCTGCACTTTTCGTTCAAGTGTACGGTCGGGCGACAGAAACAGGTTTTTGGCAAGCTGCTGCGTCAAAGTCGACCCTCCCTGCACGGCACGACCGGACATGAGATTGGTAAAGATAGCGCGGCCAAGCCCGATAGGGTCAATGCCGAAATGCGAATAAAAGCGCCGGTCCTCGATGGCAATCACGGCCTGAGGAATATAGGCCGACATTTCATGCAAGCCCACGGCCTGGCCGCCGGTAGTGCCGCGATTGGCGATCAGCTTGCCACTGACATCGACAATGCGCACATTGGGCGGACGGTCGGGGATTTCCCAGTCGGTGGTGGGTGGCATTTTGATCGCAAAATAGATCAGGACGCCGGCAAGGCCGATGCCGCCCCAAAGGCCTAGCACGAAACACCAGTAGATAGCGCGACGCACAAAGCCAAAAAAGCCGCGCGGTTTTGCCTTGCCGCGACGCGATGCACGGGGACTTGCCTTGCCGGATTTCACCGGCTTGCGATTTTGCGCGCGCGCCACACGGTCCTCCTGATCGACACGGAAATCATCGTCTTCCTTCTTTTTCTCACCATCAAAAGAAGGTTCGATGCGTCCATTCCTGTCGTCTCGCGATGCCATATTTGTCTTTTTCCGCCACCTGCGCGCCGGTTCGCTGCAATGGAAAACCGGTCATTTGAAAATATCTTGCGTGTCGCCAATCCGGTGCAGGGTAAATGCGGCAGTTTAAAGGGACGTAAATCTTCGCAAACAAAAAGCCCGCTGGAGAGCGGGCTTTTTTCATGTTGCAGATGATTTATTCGCTGCGATACTTCTTGCCGGGCTTTTTATAGCCGTCCTTATGGCCGTCCTTGAACTTGTCGCCGCGCGGCTTGAACGAGGGCTTGCCTTCTCCGCGGCTTTCGCCCCGACCTTCTCTGCGTCCGGCATCCTCGCCTGCGCCCGGTGTGGCCGGACGGATCACCAGCCCCTTTTCGCCGGTGCCGCGTTCAGCGACGAGCTGGCGGAATTCATTGGCTTTGGAGGCCGAGATTTCAAAGCGGGTTTCGTTGTCAAGGATTTTGATCGCGCCGACATCGCGCTTGGAAATATCGCCCGCCTTGCAGATCAACGGCAAAAGCCATTTCGGATCGGCGCGGTGCTTGCGTCCTGCGGAAAGCGAGAACCATACGCCATCGAATTTTGCATTACGGTCGAAACGCTCGCCCGGCTCGCCTCTATTCTCGCTGCGCTCGCGGCGTTCGCCACGCTCGAAACGATCATTTCTTTCAGAGCGCTCTCTAGGCTTTTTGCTGCCGACCGGATGCACTGGCGCGTCCGAAACCTCTTCCGCTGCTGGAAGTGCTGCAAGCTCGCGGTTCAAAAAGGCATTGGCGATCTGTTCGGGTGTGTAGCGTTGCGTCAGCGACTGCAACAGCTCCTGATGCTCGTCCTCAACTGCCTGACCGAACACGTCCGAATTGAGAATGCGCTCGTTGTTTTTGGCCTGCACGGCAGCGATCCCCGGTGCGGCAATCGTCTGCGCATCGAGTTTCGCCAGTTGCAGCAGACGTTCGGCGGAGCGGCGGCGCGAGAACGGCACAACGAGCACGCAGGTACCCTTGCGCCCCGCACGGCCCGTGCGGCCCGAACGATGTAGAAGCGTATCGGGATTGGTCGGAAGATCGGCATGGATGACCAGATCGAGATTGGGTAGGTCAATGCCGCGAGCTGCAACATCGGTTGCCACACAGACGCGGGCGCGTCCGTCGCGCATGGCCTGAAGCGCATTGTTGCGCTCGGCCTGACTTAACTCGCCCGAAAGTGCGACCACTGCAAAACCGCGATTGGAAAGCCGGCTCGCCATATGCTTGACCGCTTCGCGGGTCGAGCAGAAAATAATGGTGTTCTGTGAATCGTAATAAAGCAGCGTGTTGATGATCGCGTGGTCGCGCTCATGCGGGGGCACAGGCATTGCGACATAATCGATATCGGCATGCTGGCTGGTGTCGCTGGTGACGGTGAGACGCATCGCATTGTTCTGGAAGCGCTTGGCAAGCTGGGCAATCGGCTTGGATACAGTCGCCGAGAACATCAGCGTGCGGCGCTCTTGCGGCGCTTCGCCCAGAATGAATTCGAGGTCTTCGCGAAAGCCCATATCGAGCATTTCGTCGGCTTCATCGAGAACGATGGCGCGAAGTTGCGTCATATCGAGTGCGTTGCGGGTAATGTGGTCGCGCAGGCGTCCGGGTGTTCCAACCACGATATGGCTGCCACGCTCCAGCGCACGGCGCTCGGAACGGATATCCATGCCGCCGACGCAGGATGCGATCTGCGCGCCGGTATCGGCATAAAGCCATTCGAGTTCGCGGCGCACCTGAAGGGCGAGTTCGCGTGTCGGCGCGATGATCAGCGCCAGCGGACTTTCAGCCCTGCCGAAGCGCAATTCATTGCCGAGTAGTGTTTGCGCGAAAGCGAGGCCGAAGGCCACCGTCTTGCCCGAGCCGGTCTGTGCGGAGACGAGCAGGTCGCTATCGAGCGTTTCAGGGGCGAGAACCGCGTTCTGGACGGCGGTGAGGTCGTTATAGCCACGAGCGGCTAAGGCCCCGGAAAGAGCCGGAGCGATGGTTTCAGGCAGAGACATGATCAACTTTCACGAAAAGCTTCACAAGCCGCATACCCAACGGTCGCAAAACAGAATTTTGCGACACCCCTGACGACTACCGAAGCAACAGAATTGTGGACTCACTATAGGGTCATGGGGCTGACGTCAACCGTCGGCCGGTATTTGAGACTGACGAGATTCCGGTTCTGACGTGCCGAAGATGGTTTTCTTCGACAACCGAAGCGCAGTGTACTTTTTGGGTACATGAACACCGGAAGCTTAGAAGAGAGCCATTTGCAGGCGATCACGGCCGGAATAGCGCAGGCTCAAAACGCATTCCGGAAAGTGCGAGGCGTTTTCGGATAAGATGCGCGACAAATCTAATGCGCTTCGTCCCAGTTATGTGCGGCCCGCGCATCGACGTGGAGAGGAACCGATAAAGACACCGCAGGCATGGCCGCATTTTCCATGATCGTGCGCACGACAGGTATGGTCTTTTCGACTTCTGTGTCAGGCACCTCGAAAATTAGTTCGTCATGAACCTGCAACAGCATGCGTGCTGCGAGCGTCTCCGTTTCGAGCGCCTCTTCCATGCGGATCATGGCGCGGCGAATGATGTCGGCGGCAGAACCCTGGATCGGTGCATTGATCGCCGCGCGTTCGTTGAAGGCACGCACCTGCGGGTTGGAGGCCCTGATCTCCGGATAATGCGCACGGCGCCCAAAGATCGTCTCGACATAGCCATGCTCGCGGGCAAAAGCCTTTGTCGCTTCCATATAATCCTTGATGCCTGGAAAGCGTTCAAAATAGGTGCGGATATATTGGCCAGCTTCCTCTCGTGGAATGGAAAGCTGGTTGGCAAGGCCGAAGGCAGAAATGCCGTAGATGATGCCGAAATTGATCGCCTTGGCACGACGGCGCACGTCGGATGGCATGCCTTCCACTGGTACACCGAACATTTCCGATGCCGTCATGGCATGAATATCGATACCATCGGCAAATGCCTGTTTCAATTGGGTAATATCGGCGACATGGGCCAGAACGCGTAGCTCGATCTGGCTGTAATCGGCAGAAATCAGCTTGTTGCCGGGCTCTGAAACGAAAGCTGTCCTGATCTTGCGGCCTTCGCTCGTGCGCACCGGAATATTCTGCAGGTTCGGATCGGACGAGGACAGGCGCCCCGTCGAGGTCGATGCCATGGAATAGCTGGTATGGACGCGTTTTGTGCCGGGGTTAATAAAACCCGGCAGCGCATCGGTATAGGTCGATCGGAGTTTGGTGAGCTGGCGCCAGTCAACGATCTTGCGCGGCAGTTCGTGGCCAGCAGCGGCCAGATCTTCGAGCACCTGAGCGGAAGTGGACCACTGTCCGGTCTTGGTTTTGCTGGCACCGGGCAGGCTCATCTTGCCAAACAATATATCGCCCAGTTGCTTGGGCGAGCCGGGATTGAATTTTTCCCCCGCCAGTTCATAAATTTCGTCCTCGAAGCGGGCGGCACTTTGCGCGAGTTCCCCGGAAAGCCGCGACAGCACTTGTCGGTCGACCGAAATACCGCGCTCTTCCATACGCGCCAGAACGTCGATCAGCGGGCGTTCAAGGCGCTCATAAACCGACATCAGTCCTTCGGCTGCAAGGCGTGGTTTCAACACCTGCCAGAGGCGCAGCGTCACATCGGCGTCTTCTGCGGCGTAAGCCGTGGCGCGTTCGATATCGACCATATCGAAGGTCACGGCGCTTTTGCCACTGCCCGCCACGTCCTTATAGGGGATCGGCACATGGCCAAGCCAGCGTTCAGACAGCGGGTCCATGCCGTGGCCGCCGGTGCCTGCATCCAGCACATAGGAAATCAGCATCGTGTCGTCGAAGGAAACGATATTGACCCCATGGCGGCGCATGACCAGCCAGTCATATTTCATGTTCTGCGCAACCTTCAGAACCGACGCATCCTCAAGCACGATTTTCAGCGCGGCCAACGCGTCATCAAGCGCGATCTGCCCCTCGACCAGCCCGCCGCCCAGAAGATCACCGGCACCGCTTTTATGCTGCAAGGGCACATAGGCCGCCTTGACTGGCCTGCCGTCCTGCGGGGCCAGCGCCAGCGAAAACCCGACCAGTTCCGCCTGCATCGGATCGAGTGAATTGGTCTCGGTGTCAAAGCCAACCAGTCCGGTTTCAAACGCTTCGGCCAGCCAGAGGTTCAGCGTGGCGATATCGCGGATAGCGACATAGGTGTCACGGTCAATCTTTGTAGCAAGACCCGCTGCTCCCCGTTTTTCCGCAAGGGCTTTGGGTGTCAGACCAGCGGTTGGCGCTTGCGGCACTGCGTCAGACACGGGTGTGTCGAGCTTCGCAGGCACATCCATGTCGGGGCCATGCACATCAGAAAGGTCGGCATCCTTGCCCCAGTCGGTTTCGATATGGCAGGGTTCGATAGCCGATGCGTCCGTATCGGTGGCGTCCGCCACGCGCCGTGTAAGCGAGGTGAATTCGACGGCCTTCAAAAAGCCGATCAGGCGTGGGCCGTCCTGCGGCTCCAGCACCAGTGCATCAAGTTCGACATCAAGCGGCACATCGGTTTTAAGTGTCACCAGTTCGCGCGAGATCTTGGTTTGCTCGGCAAAGGCGATGATATTTTCGCGGCGCTTGTTCTGCTTGATTTCACTGGCGCGTGCCAGAAGCGTGTCAAGATCGCCAAATTCGGTCAACAATTGTGCCGCGGTTTTGGGGCCGATGCCGGGAATGCCTGGAACATTATCGGTTGAGTCGCCCGTCAGCGATTGCAGATCGATCATTTTCTCAGGACCCACACCCCATTTCTCGATCACTTCGGGAATGGAAATCTGCTTGTCCTTCATGCCGTCATACATCGACACATTTTGCGTGACGAGCTGCATCAGGTCCTTGTCGGAGGAGACGATAGTGACGTCGCCGCCTGCCTTTTCGGCAAGGCGCGCATAGGTGGCGATCAGGTCGTCGGCCTCAAATCCTTCCTTCTCGATGCAGGGCAGGTTGAAAGCTTTTGTCGCCTGTCGTATCAGGCCGAATTGCGGGATGAGGTCTTCGGGCGGCGCCGTGCGGTTGGCCTTGTATTCAGGATAAAGCGTGTTGCGGAAGGTTTTCGATGAATAGTCGAAAATGACCGCGAAATGCGTTGGCACCACCCCGACCTCGGTGTCGCGGGCGTCTTTCAACAGCTTCCACAGCATGTTGCAGAAGCCGGAAACAGCACCGACCGGCAGCCCGTCCGATTTGCGGGTCAGCGGCGGGAGGGCATGATAGGCCCGGAAAATATAGCCCGAACCGTCAACGAGAAAGAGATGATCGCCTTTTTTCATGGCACAAGGATTAGATCAAAGCGCGTGAGAAGGGAACATGTTCTCTGTCAGCAGCCACCGCCATCCACTTGAAAGCTGTGCAGGATGATCCGCTAGGGTGCCAGGGGGCTTAAGGATTCCAACATTTGCTCTTACTAGCCATCACGCCGCCATAACATTTTTGTTACATATTTGTAATATTCAATGCCCTTGAATAGCCACTTTTGAAGGGCCAAATCAGGGACATCGACAGTGCGTCGATCTCCGGTTTTTCAACCCGTCCCCCGTTGGATGCCGGATGTGACGGTAGCCTCATTCCCCTCTCCGGGCTGCCGTCTTGAGTGTAGTGATATGGCCGTTACGGTATCCCCCCTCACCGTGACGGCCAATTCATGTCCACTGTCTGTTTTGCATGCGAATTGGGTTTCTTCTGCGCGTTGCTGGTTGTAGTGTGCCGGCAGTTCTACGACTCGTCAGGAAATAACCATGTCCGCGCCATCACTCGATAAAGTTCTCGATCATCTCGACGCCAATCTCGACCAGAGCCTCGAACGCCTGTTCGACCTGCTGCGGATCAAATCGATTTCCACCGATCCCGCCTATAGGGATGATTGCCGCAAGGCGGCGGAATGGCTGGTCGAAGATTTGAAATCGATCGGTTTTAGAGCAAGCGTACGTGACACGCCCGGCCATCCGATGGTGGTCGCCCATCATGAGGGGGCGAGCGCTGACGCGCCGCATGTGCTCTTCTATGGCCATTATGATGTGCAGCCGGTTGATCCGCTCAACCTTTGGGAAAACGACCCGTTTGAGCCTGCGATCAAGGATATGGGCAATGGCCGCAAGATCCTCACCGGGCGAGGCACGTCCGACGACAAGGGGCAGTTGATGACCTTTGTCGAAGCCTGCCGCGCCTATAAGGCCGTGCATGGCAATTTGCCGGTCAAGGTGACGCTTCTGTTTGAGGGTGAGGAAGAATCTGGTTCGCCATCGCTCAAACCGTTCCTTGATGCGCATAAGGATGAGCTCAAGGCGGATGTGGCGCTGGTCTGCGACACGGCTATGTGGGACGCTGAAACGCCCGCCATCAGCGTGGGCCTGCGCGGGCTTGTTGGCGAGGAAATCGTTATTCATGCCGCCGACCGCGACCTGCATTCGGGCTTTTTCGGCGGTGCTGCCGCCAATCCGATTCATGTGCTTTCGAAAATTCTGGCCGACCTGCACGACGAAACCGGTCGCGTGACGGTTGCCAATTTTTATGACGGCGTGGAAGAGACCCCATCGCAGATACTGCAATCCTGGGAAAGCCTTGGTCGCACGCCGGATAATTTCCTTGGACCTGTCGGCCTCTCCGTGCCCGCGGGTGAACAGGATCGCAGCGTTCTCGAACTGATCTGGGCGAGGCCTACGGCAGAAGTCAACGGGATCATCGGCGGTTATACCGGCGAGGGTTTCAAGACGGTCATCGCGGCTGAAGCATCGGCCAAAGTGTCGTTCCGTCTGGTGCACAAGCAGGACCCGGACAAAATCCGCGCCGCCTTCCGTGCTTTTGTTGAAGAACGCCTGCCTGCCGATTGCTCGGTGGAGTTCCACCCGCATGGCGGCTCGCCGGCAATCCAGTTGCCCTATGACTCACCGCTGGTCTCCAAGGCCAAGGATGCGCTTTCCGACGAATGGCCAAAGCCTGCCGTGTTGATCGCCATGGGCGGCTCGATCCCGATTGTCGGTGATTTCGACACATTCCTCGGCATGGAATCGCTGCTGGTTGGTTTTGGTCTGGAAGACGACCGCATCCATTCGCCCAATGAGAAATATGAGCTGGACTCCTTCCACAAAGGACAGCGCTCTTGGGTTCGGATTTTGGCTGCTATCGCCGCCAAGTAGAGTTCGTATCATGGCGGCAATCGCTGACAAATAAGGAATAATCACATATGACGATTCGTTTTCATAAAAACGATCTGCCAGATCTCGAACATTATCAGGTGGATCAGGTTGCCATCGACACCGAAACGCTGGGATTGAACCCGCATCGCGACCGACTTTGCGTGGTGCAGATTTCGCCCGGCGACGGCACGGCCGATGTTATCCAGATCGAGGCAGGGCAGAAGAAGGCGCCGAATCTGGTCAAGCTTTTGAAAGACCGCTCGATTACAAAAATCTTTCATTATGGCCGTTTTGATCTCGCCGTGCTGGCGCATGCCTTTGGTACCATGCCGCAGCCGGTCTTCTGCACCAAGATCGCTTCGAAATTGACCCGCACATATACGGATCGCCATGGGTTGAAGGAAATCTGCGGCGAGTTGCTCGAGGTTTCCATTTCCAAGCAGCAGCAGTCTTCGGACTGGGCAGCGGAAGTGCTTTCACAAGCACAGCTTGAGTATGCGGCATCCGACGTTCTTTATCTGCATCGCCTTAAGGCGGTTCTGGAAAAGCGCCTTGAGCGCGACGGCCGCGCAAAACAGGCTGAGGCCTGCTTCAAGTTCCTGCCGACACGCTCCGAACTCGACCTGATGGGCTGGCCAGAAGCGGATATTTTCGCGCATAGCTGACAATGATCACAAGGATTTCCCTTGCGTCTGTCGGGATATTTCATTGTTTGAGCAATTGAACCGGCAGGGAAAAATTCTGCCGGTTCAGTTCTTTGATCAGAACGCTTACTTGTGCGGTGCTCCAAGTGCGCAGATCGGGTATGGAATTTTGCCCGGAGCTGCGCAGTCGTCTAAGCATTTCTGCCAGTCATGCGAGAAAGCGCATGCAGAAGTATAGCCGACACAGGACAGGCTGCTGACGCAATCGTTGAACAACCGGCACCCGAGTTCGTTGCGCCGACCTTCACTTGGAATGGCGACATCTATGGTGTGGACTTCTCTGAAAGCAAGACGCTGACTGGCTGGACCGTTGGCTCCGACTATGCCGCGACTGACAATGTGATCCTGCGTCTTGAATATCGTTATGCCGATTACGGCGAAAAATCGCACAACTTCAACGGCTTACGGGTCAAGGATGACTTCAAGACCAATAAAGTCCGTTTTGGTGTCACTTACAAGTTCTGATCTTTGATTGAATAGCAAAAAACCCCGCTTCGGCGGTGTTTTGTGGATTAGAATTTGCATACTTTCTGTGTCCAGAAGATATTTCATCCTAACAATATAATAATAAATCTATTTTAAGTGTAAAGTAATAATTATAATTAAATAAGTTATTTTCAATAAAAATATTGTTTCTGGATTAAATTATTTGATATTTTATTGATGTTGCTTAAATGATACATAATATCTTTAAAGACATCCTATAATACAGCTGTATTTTTAATCGATATTTCAATCAGGAGATTTTTTATGAAGTTAAAGTTATTTCTTTTTGTCTCGGTTGCCTGTGCGGCCGCTTCGGGTGTAAAAGCCGCCGATGCCATTGTGGAGCCTGCTCCGGTGCCCGTGGTCATCGCTCCGTCCTTTGCCTGGAAGGGTGCCTATATTGGTGGCCAGGTCGGTTATGGTTGGAGCAAGTCCGATTTCAGCAGCGGTTTCGCCACCTTCGACAAGCAGAAGCCGGATGGTTTCCTCGGCGGTCTTTATGCCGGTTATAATTTCGATCTCGGAAACAACGTCGTTCTTGGTATTGACGGCGATATTACTTACAATGATGTTTCCAAAGGTATTAACATTCCCGGTAGTAGCTTTGCCCTCGGGAGCTTTGACCATAAGCTGCGCTGGTCGGGTGCCGTGCGTGCCCGTGCTGGCTATGCCTTTGACCGCTTCTTGCCTTATATTGCCGGTGGCGTGGCTTTCGGTAGCGTGAAGAATAATGGCGACATCTATGGTGTGGACTTCTCTGAAAGCAAGACACTAAGTGGCTGGACCGTTGGCGGTGGCTTTGACTATGCCGCGACTGACAATGTGATCCTGCGTCTTGAATATCGTTATACTGATTACGGCGACAAATCGCACGACTTCAACGGCTTGCGGGTCAAGGATGACTTCAAAACCAATGATGTCCGTCTCGGTGTCGCTTACAAGTTCTGATCTTTTGTTGAATAGCAAAAAACCCCGCTTTGGCGGGGTTTTTTATGATTAATGCTTGCAGAATTTCTGTGTCCAGAAGATGTTTCATTGCGACAATATAATAAGAAATTTATGATGGTTTTATCTTTGGTATTACAATAATAATTATAAATAAACACCTATTGCTCATATGTTAAAATATTATTAGTTAAAATTACAACAAAATTGGGATAAATTACTTAGTATTTCGAGAGGGTGGCTGTGGTGATATATCCTCCTTGAAGACGTCCTATAATAATATATCCGTATTTTTAATTGACGTTTCATTCAGGAGATTTTTTTATGAAGCTTAATTTATTTCTTCTTGTCTCGGGTGCCTGTCTGGCCGCTTCGGGCGCACAAGCCGCAGATGCCATTGTGGAGCCCGCTCCGGTACCTGTCGTCATCGCTCCGTCCTTCACCTGGTCGGGCGCCTATATCGGCGGACAGGTCGGCTATGGCTGGGGCAAGTCGCGCCTGACCGCTTCTAATCCGGACGATGATGTTAATATCTTCAATTTAAAGCCGGATGGTTTCCTTGGCGGTCTTTACGCCGGTTACAACTTCGACCTTGGCAATAGTGTCGTGCTGGGTATCGATGCCGATGCGACCTATAATGATCTGAGTGGAAAACAGTCTGAAACTATCGACGACGTGACGGGCACACTGGAGAGTAATCTACGCTGGTCGGGCGCGCTACGCGCACGGGCAGGCTACGCCGTTGATCGTGTTATGCCTTACATCGCGGGTGGTGTTGCGTTCGGCAATATCAGCGCTAAAGTTACAGTGCTGGGTGAGAGTCGCGAGGCGACCAATACCTATACCGGTTGGACTGCTGGTGCTGGTGTGGATTATGCCGCCACTGACAATGTGGTTCTTCGGCTTGAATATCGTTATACGGATTACGGCAAACACAGCTATGAATCTCAATATTCAAAGGTCGACAACAAGTTCAAGACCAGTGACGTCCGTCTCGGCGTTGCCTATAAGTTTTGATGTCAGAACAAGAAAAAGCCCCGCAATGCGGGGCTTTTTTATGGAGCATAAGCGGTTGAATGCCACCATTACACATCCAGATTGGCGACGCTCAATGCGTTTTCCTGGATGAATTCGCGTCGCGGTTCCACCTCGTCGCCCATCAGGCGAGAAAACAGCGAGTCCGCATCCGTGGCGTCGTTGACCTTGACCTGCAACAGCGAACGCGCATTCGGGTCGAGCGTGGTTTCCCACAGCTGCTCGGCATTCATTTCTCCGAGACCTTTATAGCGCTGAAGCGTCAGGCCCTTGCGTCCGGTGGCAAAAATCGCTTCCAGCAACGCCACTGGACCCGAAACGGTGTCGGCCTTGTCCTTGCGCCGCAGGACTGGCGGCTCAACGAATGTGTCAGCCAGCCGTTCCGCCACACGCGCAATCTGGCGAGCATCGGCAGAGCCGAGCAGTGCCATATCGAGAATTGCGACATCCTTCACACCGCGTACGGTGCGCTCGAAACGGTAGCCGCCTTCGCCCGTAACGTGGCCGCTCCAGCCGCGCTCTGTCTCTTCCGAAATCATGTCGAGGCGCTTTGCGACCATATCGGCGGAGGCTTGCACGCTGGCGCCATCGCGTGAGGCTTCGGGGTTGAGCAGGCCTGCAATCGCCGACTGTTCAACCACGGAGCGATCATAGCGATTATGCAGGCCGGTGAGAAGCTGGCGCAGAGTGCGGGCATCATCGACCAGTGCGCGCAGATCGGGACCGGCACGCACTTCGCCATGGGCCGCCTCAAGGGCTGCTTCTTCAAGCCCTGTTTCGATGAGGAAGTCCTCGAAGGCTGCCTCGTTCTTGATATATTGCGAGGATTTTCCGCGTGTCACCTTATAAAGCGGCGGCTGCGCGATATAGAGATGGCCGCGCTCGAAGAGTTCCGGCATCTGTCGGAAGAAGAAGGTGAGCAAGAGAGTGCGGATATGCGCACCGTCGACGTCAGCATCGGTCATGATGATGATCTTGTGATAGCGCAGCTTGTCGGGGTTGAAGCCGTGCGTCTCGTCCTTGCCGATCGAGGTGCCGAGTGCGGTTATCAGTGTGCCGACCTGCTCAGACGACAGCATACGGTCGAAACGTACGCGCTCGACGTTAAGGATCTTGCCGCGCAAGGGCAGAATCGCCTGGTTCTGGCGCGAACGTCCGCTCTTGGCGGAGCCACCGGCTGAGTCACCCTCGACGATGAACAATTCTGATTTTGCGGGATCCCGTTCCTGACAATCGGCAAGCTTGCCCGGCAGCGAGGTGATGCTCAGATTGCTCTTTCGCGTGATGTCGCGGGCCTTTCGGGCGGCCTCACGGGCGGCTGCGGCCTGAATGACCTTTTCCACCACGATCTTGCCTTCGGTCGGGTGCTCTTCCAGCCATGTGGAAAGCGCCTCGTTGACGAGGCTTTCGACCACGGGTCGCACTTCCGAGGATACCAGCTTGTCCTTTGTCTGCGAGGAGAATTTCGGGTCCGGTACCTTGACCGACAAAACGGCGGTCAGGCCTTCGCGGCAATCGTCGCCGACCAGCGAAACTTTTTCCTTTTTCGTCATTCCAGAGGCATCGGCATAGCCGGTCACCTGACGCGTCAGCGCACCACGGAAACCTGCAAGATGCGTACCGCCGTCGCGCTGGGGAATGTTGTTGGTAAAGCACAGCACCTTTTCATGATAGGTGTCGTTCCACCACATGGCGACTTCGACCGTCATGCCGTCTTTTTCGCTGCGAATATAAACCGGCTCACTGATCAGCGGTTTTTTGCTCTGGTCGATATACTTGACGAATTCTTCAAGCCCGCCATCATAATGCAGCACCTGCTCGCGCACGTCGGCGTGACGATTGTCGGCAAGCTTGATGCGAACGCCGGAATTGAGGAATGCCAGTTCGCGCAGGCGGCGCTCCAGCGTGTCGTAATCGAATTCGACCATGCTGAAGGTGTCGGTCGAGGGCAGGAACGAAACAGCCGTTCCGGTTTCGCCATCCGCCGTCTCGCCGATGACCGCAAGCGGCGCATCGGCCACGCCGTGGGTGAAGCTCATTTCGTGGATTTTGCCGGCGCGACGGATGGTTAGCCTCAGCCAGACAGAAAGCGCATTGACCACCGACACGCCCACGCCGTGCAGACCGCCGGAAACCTTGTAGGAATTCTGGTCGAACTTGCCGCCAGCATGAAGCTGCGTCATGATGACTTCGGCGGCTGAGATACCTTCTTCTCTGTGAATGTCGGTCGGAATACCACGACCATTATCGGTCACGGTGCAGGAGCCGTCGGCATTCAGCGTCACGGTGACGAGTGTGGCGTGTCCGGCCAGCGCTTCGTCGATAGCATTGTCCACGACTTCGTAGACCATATGATGCAAGCCAGAGCCGTCGTCCGTATCACCGATATACATGCCCGGACGCTTGCGAACGGCGTCCAGACCTTTGAGAACACGAATGGAATCCGCACCATATTCGGCGGGTGCTTCGGAATTCATCGATGGCGTATCGGTCATGAAAATCTTTCGAAAACCTGCTGCGAATGCAGCATTAAAGAACATGTCGAATCACACGACAAAGATGGCTTTAATATAGGCGCTAAAGGCATTTTTTCCAAATTTTACATCGAAAATTGCCGGGGATTCTTGCCCTTTTGCCGCCCATATCGCGGTCGGCACGAAATATGCGGCGATTATGCTTCTGCCCGTTGCTCCTCTGCGGCGATTATAAATCTGGAAGCGCCACAATTGGCTCTTACATAACAATGCGAGGGGCAGTTTTGATCTGCGAGGTAAGTCAGAATGGACGTCTTAATCGCCAACACGCAAGATACGGCAAGACCTTTTGTGCCGCCTGCACCGCGTCCACGCGAGACGCCGGTGGGGCGTTTCGAGATGATGCGGGTAGTTTACAAAAATCCGCTCGAACTCTGGGGCGAGCCGATCTACAACGAGCCTTGGGTGGATTCAAGCTGGCTGGGTATGCGCACGATCATCGCCAATGATCCGGGGCTTATCCGTCATGTTCTCGTCGATCAGGCCGCAAATTATCCGATGTCGGCGATCCGCCAGCGTGTGCTGCGCCCGCTTTTGCGCGATGGACTCCTCACTGCGGAAGGTGCCGTCTGGAAGCGATCGCGCAAGGCCATGGCACCGGTTTTCACTCCGCGTCATATCGGCGGATTTGCGCAGATTATGCGCGAGCGCTCCCGGTTGTTCGTGGAGCGTTACAGGACGGATGGTGTCATCACCGATGTAGCCCATGACATGACGTTGTTGACCTATGATATTTTGGCTGAAACGTTGTTTTCAGGTGAAATCGCGGGCGACGCTAACGACTTTGCCCGACAGATCGACAAATTGTTCGAGACGATGGGCCGCGTTGATCCTTTCGATCTGCTGGGCTTGCCCGACTGGTTGCCGCGCTTTACGCGCCTGCGCGGCAAGCAATCGCTTGGATTTTTCCGCCAGATTGTCGCCGACACCATTGCGTTGCGCAAAGCGCGCATGGACAAGGGCGAGGCAGTCCCAAGCGATTTCCTGACGCTGCTTTTACGCGCTGAAGGCCCTGAGGGTTTAAGCCGGGCCGAGATCGAGGACAATATCATCACTTTTATCGGGGCGGGCCACGAAACAACGGCGCGTGCGCTTGGCTGGACGCTTTATCTTCTCGCCAAGGCACCCGAGGACCGTGCGCTTGTGGAGGCGGAAATTGACGCGTTCTTTGCCGATGGCGGCCATGATGTACCACCGCAGGACTGGCTTGCGAAACTTCCCCTAACGCGGGCGGCCTTTGAAGAGGCGATGCGGCTTTATCCGCCAGCCCCTTCGATCAATCGCGAGGCGGCCAAGGATGATTGCTATGGTGATCTGAAGATCGCCAAGGGGACGGCGGTCCTCGTCATGCCGTGGGTGATTCACCGGCACAGGCTTTACTGGGATCAGCCTGACGCCTTCATGCCGAGCCGTTTCTGGCCGCAAAATCGCGACAGTATCGACCGCTTCCAGTATCTGCCGTTCGGAGCGGGGCCGCGTGTGTGCATCGGTGCGAGCTTCGCGCTTCAGGAAGCGGTGATTGCGCTGGCGACGCTGCTTGATGGGCGGCGCTTCGAGGCGTTGGAAACCACGAAGCCCTGGCCGGTGCAGAAGCTTACCACCCAGCCGCAGGGTGGCCTGCCCATGAAGGTTAAGAAGCGCTGATCAGCGCTTCAACCGCTCACCATGCCACTTCAGATGCTCTCCCATAAAGGTTGAGATGAAGAAATAGGAATGGTCATAGCCTTCGTGCATGTTCAGCGTCAGCGGAATCTCGGCTTGTCTGCAGGCTGATTCCAAAAGCCACGGGCGCAGGCCTTCCTCCAAAAACCCGTCGGCTGCGCCCTGATCGACCAGAAATTCCGGGAAACGATAGCCATCCTCGATGAGGTTGACTGCATCATAGATGCGCCATGCCCGCTCTTCGGGACCGAGATATTTTTCCAGCGCCGGTTTTGACCATCCAGCGGTCGAGGGTTGCACGATAGGTGCGAAAGCTGATGCTGATTTGAAGCGGTCCGGATTTTTGAGCGCAATGGTCAGTGCGCCATGCCCACCCATGGAGTGACCGGTGATGGCCTGTCGCTCCATGTCGAGCGGAAACTCGCTCGCCACCAGTTCGGTCAGTTCTTCTGTGATGTAGCTATACATCTGATAATTTTTGGCAAAAGGCGGCTGTGTCGCATCGACATAAAAGCCCGCGCCTTTGCCGAACTGCCAGTTATCCGGCTCGTCAGGCACGTCGTCACCGCGCGGGCTGGTATCCGGGCAAATGACGGCAATTCCAAGTTCTGCTGCCATTTGCCGATATTCACCCTTATCCATCACGTTCTGGTGCGTGCAGGTTAGGCCGGAAAGATACCACAGCACTGGCACTGGACCATCTTGCGCCTGCGGCGGCAGGAAAAGTGCAAAGGTCATGTCGCACTGGTTGGTTTCGCTTTTATGGCGATAGACGCCCTGCGTTCCGCCAAAACCTTTTGCGGTGGAGATGGTTTCCATCGGTTGTCTCCTATGCTGCTTTCGAAGGGGCAAGCCGCATATCGACATGCGGGATACCGTCTTCGAGATATTCTTCCGAAATGACCACGAAACCGAAAGAGCCATAGAATTTCTGCAAATGGCTCTGCCCGCCAAGTTCGATGGCAAGGCCCGGAAACTGTTCTTGCGCAAAGGCGATGGCTTCGCGCATCAGCTGCTGGCCGAGCTTAAAGCCGCGATAATCGGCGTGAACCACGACGCGGCCGATTTTCGCCGGTTTGCCTTCGGTCTCAGGAGGAAGAACCCGCAAGCTCGCCGCAAGTTCCTCTCCATCCAGAATACGCAGCTGAAAGGCGTTGAAATCCTTGCCGTCGATCTCGGGGTAGGGGCATTTTTGTTCGACCACGAAGACATCCACGCGCAGTTTGAGGATTTCATAAAGTGCGCGCGGCGTCAGATCGTCGAATGCATCCCAGCAAGAGACGAAGGTTTTTTCCCTCATTAGTAAACCACCACCGAACGGATCGACTTGCCTTCATGCATGAGATCGAAAGCCGTGTTGATTTCGTCGAGCGGCATGGTGTGGGTGATGAGATCATCGATATTGATCTTGCCATCCATATACCAGTCGACGATTTTCGGCACATCCGTCCGCCCGCGTGCGCCGCCGAATGCCGTGCCTTTCCATACGCGTCCGGTGACGAGCTGGAACGGGCGTGTGGAAATTTCCTTGCCAGCTTCCGCAACGCCGATGATGATCGATTCACCCCAGCCGCGATGGCAGCATTCGAGCGCCTGACGCATGACATCGGTATTGCCGGTGGCGTCGAAGGAATAATCGGCCCCGCCATCGGTCAGATCCTGTATCGCCTGCACTACCTTGTCATTGCCGATCTCACGCGGATTGACGAAATCGGTCATGCCGAATTTTTTGGCCATTTCAACCTTGGACGGATTGATATCGACGCCGATGATCTTGTCGGCGCCAACCATACGTGCACCCTGAATGACATTGAGCCCGATGCCACCAAGCCCGAATACCACCACATTGGAGCCCGGACGGACTTTGGCGGTATAAATTACCGCACCGATGCCCGTGGTAACACCGCAGCCGATATAGCAGATCTTGTCGAACGGCGCGTCTTCGCGCACCTTGGCCACGGCAATTTCCGGCAATACGGTGAAATTGGAAAAGGTCGAGCAACCCATATAATGGAACACATCGCCGCCGTCACAGGAAAAGCGCGTGGTGTTGTCGGGCATGAGGCCTTGCCCTTGCGTCGAGCGGATGGAGGTGCAGAGGTTCGAGCGTTGCGAAAGGCACGTCTTGCACTGGCGGCATTCCGGCGTGTAGAGCGGAATGACGTGATCGCCCGGCTTGACAGAGGTCACGCCCGCGCCCACTTCGCGCACGATGCCAGCACCCTCATGACCGAGAATCGCCGGAAATTTTCCTTCCGAATCAAGGCCCGAAAGTGTGTAGGCATCTGTATGGCATACACCGGTCGCCATGATCTCGACCAGCACTTCGCCCGCCCGAGGTCCGCCGATCTCGACGGTTTCAATGGTCAGCGGCTTGTTGGCTTCCCATGCAACGGCTGCACGTGATTTCATGATGGTGTTCCTCTTCTTCGTATTTCTGTAACGCGCCTATTTAAGATAGGTCCGCAAAATTCGCATAATGGCGTCGATTTCGGTATCGGGATCAGTTTGCGGCGTAATTGTCGAGCGCGCCTGCCCAAACGTCTCGCGAAAATGGCTTTCCAACACTTCCGCCATCAATCCGTTGGTGGCGCCGCGCAGGGCTGCGATCTGCTGCAGCAAGGCTGCGCATGCGGTGCCGGATTCAACAGCCCGTTCAAGTGCCTCGGCCTGTCCCTTGATGCGCTTGAGACGTGTGAGAGCACGTTTTTTATCTTCCGGTGAATGCGGCATGAAACCTCCCGATCTCTTAACAAGCTATATACTGTAGGGGAGTATGTCAATTGGCGCAGAATCTTTCTTTCGTAGCATGGCTTCGCGTCGTCGGCAGCGTAGGGGGAATTCTATTTCGTCACGAGGTGATGCCTTGCGGGACAGGCAACGCAATGGGATAAGCAGCACAACACTCGATTTCATGGAAACGCCTGTGCCGAAACTGCCCGATCTTCCAGTCACCCGCATTCTGCCTGAACTCGACACGGCATTGAAGACGCATGCAAGCGCAGTGCTCGTCGCGCCTCCCGGTGCGGGCAAGACCACGCTTGTGCCGCTCCATCTGCTGGATGCAGACTGGCGCAAGGACGATATGATCTTGGTTCTCGAACCCAGGCGTCTGGCCGCACGCGCCAGTGCGCGGCGTATGGCGGCATTACTCAATGAAGAACCGGGCGAGACGGTCGGCTATCGCATGCGGCTTGAAAGCAAGGTTTCGGTCAAGACCAAAATCCTTGTCGTAACCGAAGGCGTCTTTGCGCGTATGATCCTCGACGATCCTGATCTCAAGGGTGTTGCCGCCGTCCTTTTCGATGAGTTTCACGAGCGCAGTCTCGATGCCGATTTCGGTCTTGCGCTCGCGCTCGACGTGCAGGCGGCGCTGCGCGAGGATCTGAAAATCCTCGTCATGTCGGCAACGCTCGATGGCGCACGCGTGGCCTCCCTGCTTGGCGATGCACCAATCATCGAGAGCGAGGGCCGTGCTTTTCCGGTCGATATTCGCTATCAAGACCGCAAACCCGGTCAGCGCATCGAGGATGCGGTTGTGGGTACAATCCAGACAGTACTTGGTCAGGAGAACGGCAGCGTTCTGGCTTTTCTGCCTGGGCAGGGCGAAATCGAGCGCGTTGCAGGTATTCTCGAGCGAGTTTTGCCGGCTAATGTTATCCTTGCACCACTCTATGGTGCACTCGAAGGACAAGCTCAGGATGCGGCGATCAAGCCCGCGCCAAAAGGTTTTCGCAAGGTGGTGCTGGCAACATCAATAGCCGAAACCTCGATTACCATTGATGGGGTGCGCGTGGTGATCGATTCGGGCCTTGCGCGCCTGCCGAAATATGAACCTGATACTGGGCTGACGCGGCTTGAAACCGTGCGTGTCTCACGCGCCAGCACCGATCAGCGCGCCGGTCGCGCCGGGCGTACCGAACCGGGGATCGCCATCAGACTTTGGCACCAGGGCCAGACGGCATCTTTGCCAGCTTTTTCGCCGCCGGAAATTCAGGAGGCCGACCTCTCTTCCCTTGTGCTTGATGCAGCCGCATGGGGGGTGACCGATCCGACGGCCTTGGCCTTTCTCGATTTACCTCCGAAACCGGCGCTGAAGGAGGCAAAAGCACTTTTGCATCGGCTGTGTGCGCTTGATGAAACAGGGCGTTTGACGCGTAATGGTGAGGCCATGCGCAAGTTCGCTTTGCCGGTGCGCCTTGCCGCAATGGTGCTTGCGGCTGGCCAACGCGGTGAAGCGCAAAAAGCGGCGGAAATCGCCATGCTTTTGACCGAGCGCGGCCTTGGCGGCAATGATGTGGACCTTGAAACCCGCTTTTCACGCTTTCGTAATGATCGTTCACCGCGCACGCAACGCGCCAAGGGTCTTGCAAAGCGGATTGTCAGTTCGATAGCCAAGGAAGGTACGCCTGCCAATTCCAGCGTCGGGCGCATGTTGATCGATGCCTATCCCGACCGCGTTGCAAAAGCGCGTGGGACATCGGGGCAGTTTTTGCTGGCCAATGGTCGCGGCGGCGAGGTCGATCAGGCGTCACCCCTCAGCCGCGCATCCTGGCTGGTGGTGACGGATATGGCCGGGCGGGCCGGGCGCGCACGCATTCTTGCGGCGGCTGAAATATCAGAAGCTGAAATCCGCGAGGCGCTTCATGACAGGATCGAAAGCGGCCGGCAGGTCGTCTATGACGCGGAAAAGAACGCGCTTCGCGCCCGCGAAGCAGTGCGGATCGGCGCTGTTGCTTTGTCTGAAAAGTCGCTTGCCGCTCCAAGAGGTGCAGTCGCCGATGAAGGCGTGATAGAGGCGCTGCGCACGCATGGGTTGGACATCTTGCCATGGAGCAAGGACGCGCAAATCTTGCGCCTTCGTCTGAGCTGGCTCTATCGCGGCCTTGGCGATCCATGGCCGAAAATGAATGACGAGCATCTTCTGGAAACGCTTGAAGACTGGCTGTTGCCGTTTCTGACCGGTGAAGCGCAGCTTTCCCGTATCTCCACGCACGCGCTGAAAAATGGCCTGATGAGCCTTGTGCCCTTTGAGCGGCAACGCCATGTCGAGCAGCTCGCGCCAACGCATTTCACTGTGCCGACCGGCTCGCATATTCCCATCCGCTATGATGCAGAGGAGCCAGTTCTGGCAGTGCGCGTTCAGGAGCTTTTCGGCCTCTCCACTCATCCATCGATCGCCAATGGCAGTGTGCCCTTGTTGCTGGAGCTTTTGTCTCCTGCCCATCGCCCGATCCAGATAACCCGTGATTTGCCGGGTTTTTGGGCGGGCTCATGGGCTGATGTGCGCTCTGACATGCGTGGACGTTATCCCAAACATGTCTGGCCGGAAGATCCGGCCAATGCGCAAGCCACGCGAAGAGCGAAGCCGCGCGGCGCATAAGGACCTGCGACCGGATAACTCAGTTTCGCTTGCATTTCCCGGAGTTGTTGCCGCATAAGAAGCCCATATGAGGGTTTTATGCACGCAGAATTTGACAATCGCGCTTCCAATCTTTCCCGCCGCCCACGGCTGACCACGCTGGTCCGCGTGCGCTGGCTTGCCATTGTCGGGCAGACGGCAGCGGTTATGTTTGTAGCACTTTATCTGCAATTTCCGTTTCAGATAGGCGTCTGCTTTGCGCTGATCGCAGCCTCCGCATGGCTCAATCTCTATCTCTCGTTTCGCTTTCCCGCCAGCCACAGGCTGACACCGATGGCCGCCAGTCTCGGGCTTGGCTTCGACGTGCTTCAGCTTGCAGGCCTACTCTATCTGACCGGCGGGCTTCAAAACCCCTTCGTCATCATGATGGTCGTGCCAGTGATCATTTCGGCCACCGCGCTTTCGGCGCGTCATACATTGGCGCTGGCCCTTCTGGTCGTGGTCTGCACCTCGGTGTTGACGGTTCGCTATGAACCACTGCCCTGGTATCCGGGTGAAACGCTCGATCTGCCTTTACTTTTTGTCATTGGTATCTGGTGTGCCATCGTGTCTGCTTTGGGCTTTACCGGGGTCTATGCCTACCGCATTGCCGAAGAAACCCGTCAGCTCGGTGATGCCTTGACCGCAACCGAACTGATTTTGCAGCGCGAGCAGCACCTCACCGCGCTCGATGGTCTTGCCGCGGCTGCAGCGCACGAGTTGGGGACACCGCTTGCCACAATCGCACTCGTGGTCAAGGAAATGCAGCGTTCGCATATGCAGGATACGGGCCTTGCGGAAGATATCGCATTGTTGCATTCGCAGACCCAGCGCTGCCGGGAAATCCTGCAACGGCTAACCAGCCTGTCTTCGGAGGGCGAGGAGCATATGTCGCGTCTGCCGTTATCCTCGCTGATCGAGGAGGTGATTGCTCCGCATCGCGATTTCGGTATCAGGCTCGATGTGCACAAGCAGGAAGGGCCGAAGCCGGAGCCGGTAACGCGGCGCAATCCCGGTCTTCTTTACGGGTTAGGTAATCTGGTGGAGAATGCGGTCGATTTCGCGCGCGAAAATGTCATCGTCACCTGGGGCTGGGAAGACAATCAAGTCAGCGTGACCATTCAGGATGATGGCGATGGCTTTAAACCAGAAATTCTCGACCGTATCGGGGAACCTTATATGAGTAGTCGCGACAGCAGCCAGCATGGCGGCGGTCTGGGGCTTGGTTTGTTTATCGCCAAGACGCTACTGGAGCGTTCCGGCGCACAGATCACTTTCCGTAATCGCAACAATCCGGGGCAGGGGGCCGAGGTCAGGGTGATTTGGCCGCGCTCTGCATTTAACCGCGCATGAGCGGTCCGTATAAAAAATCCTGTGCTCAACTTTTTGTGCGTGCTTTCAAAATTATTGATTGAATACAATTACTTGCTAGTATAATGGGAATTCCAGACAGCAGGAATTGCTTTAAGGATTCAATGGCTATTTGACTTTTTGACGCAGGGATATCAATAAGGATACAAAAACTAAGGCAGGAAGTACCCGATGGACGACTTGAAGCAGGAAGATACCGAAGCCATAGGCAGCGACCCCACCCTCCTTCTGGTTGATGATGACAAACCTTTCTTGCAGCGTCTGGCGCGTGCCATGGAGAGCCGGGGCTTTCAGGTGATGACAGCCGAATCGGTTGAAGAAGGTATCGCGGCGGCAAAGGCCGCTGCCCCCGCCTATGCCGTTGTGGATATGCGTCTGGGTGATGGAAACGGCTTGGACATCATCGAAGCCATCCGCACCCGTCGCACCGATACCCGTGCCATCGTGCTGACCGGCTATGGCAATATCGCGACGGCTGTGAATGCCGTAAAACTTGGTGCCATCGATTATCTTTCCAAGCCTGCGGACGCCGACGAAGTGTTTGCAGCGCTGACCCGCCGTCCGGGCGAGAAGGTTGCGCCGCCAGAAAATCCGATGTCGGCAGACCGTGTGCGCTGGGAGCATATTCAGCGCGTTTATGAAATGTGCGAACGCAATGTGTCCGAGACGGCGCGTCGGCTCAACATGCATCGCCGCACATTGCAACGCATCCTGGCCAAGCGCGCGCCTCGCTGATTTTTGGGCTAAGTCTATTCAAGGTCTGTTTCGGGCACTTCCAACCCTGCAAGCTCAGCTATTGTCAGCCGCGCAGCACCCACACGAGCAAAGCGCAGCATCAGCGCCTTGCGGGTGCTGCCCGCAAGCTTGTGTTCGGGCGCATCGCGCAAGATTTCAGCTCCGTATCCGTCCGAGAGGATGAAGCCGCAATCTTTCGGGAAAATATCCTGCGGTACGCCCGGATGGGTGGCAAAAAACAGCCGGTCACAATAATCGCGATAGTCCGGCCATTTGCGATCAGCCTTCCAGTCCTCAATCGAGGATTTAATTTCCACGATCCATATTTCACCTTTGCGGCTGACTGCGATGAGATCCGCACGCCTGCCGGACGCAAGCGGCAATTCCGGTAGGGCGGCAAGCCCCATTTCCAGAAAAAGTCGTTGCACACCGCGTCGCACGATGAGGGCGTTTTCCGACTGTCTTCCGTCTGAAAGAGGATGCGTCCGGTGGGGAATCACAATGGGCATGATTGTTACTTTGCGCGTGAATTGGGAGCGAAACAACCAAAAACCCGGTGTTAAATAAGGCGAACTTATGCGATGCGATCGCCAAATATGGCGAAAACGCAGAATTATGGCAAAAAGAAGAATTTTTCAATTTACGGTTAACGTGCGGTTAACAATACTGCCGCATCATCTGGCTCGACCGAGCGATTCGCTCTTATGACGGCAACATTAATCTGGATTTTCTTGGGGGAATGCATGGATTTTCGCGTTCTTAAACTGACGACGGCACTCTTTCTTGCTGGCGCGCTTGCCGGCTGCTCCACGGTTGGCGGAACTTTTTATACGGCCTCTTATTCGTCGGTCAGTGATGCTGGTTACACGATCCCGGCGATCCCCAGCGAAAAAATCCCGAGCCAGTATCGTCGCCAGATCGTCAGCTATTCGACCAGCGAAGCGCCGGGGACGATCATTGTCGATACGCGCGAGAAATTCCTATATTTCGTGATGCCAAACGGCAAGGCCATGCGCTACGGCATTGGTGTGGGACGCGAAGGTTTTGGCTGGTCCGGCACCGCACGTATCGCGATGAAGCGCGAATGGCCGACATGGACGCCGCCTGCTGCAATGATCCGTCGCCAGCCGGAACTGGCCCGCTATCGCAATGGTATGAGTCCAGGGCTCAAAAACCCGCTTGGAGCGCGTGCGCTTTATCTCTTTAACAAGGGGGGGGATACCGGCTATCGCATCCATGGTACACCGGAATGGTGGTCGATCGGAAAATCAATGTCGTCTGGTTGTATCCGCCTGATGAACCAGGATATTCTTGATCTTTATGAGCGTACCGAGAAGGGCGCCAAGGTTATCGTCAAGCAGTAAAAAGCTTGCATGAGCCAAGACAAAGGCCGCTTGATGCGGCCTTTTTATATGCAGATATGAAAATTAAGATCAGATCTGTTCGACCTGCTGCACTTCCGGCACGAAATGGCGCAGCAAATTCTGGATGCCGTGCTTGAGCGTGGCAGAAGAAGATGGGCAGCCTGAGCACGCGCCCTTCATGTGTAAAAACACCGTCCCGTTCTCAAAACCGCGAAATGTGATGTCGCCGCCATCCTGTGCCACAGCTGGACGAACGCGTGTTTCGATCAGTTCCTTGATCGTTTCGACAAGTTCCGTGTCGGCTTCATCGAAAAATTCCTCGTCACCATGATCAGCACCGGTATCTGCATTGCCTGCCATGGCTGATGCACCCGACATGAAATGTTCCATGATCGTCCCGAGAATGGCTGGCTTCAAATGTTGCCACTCTCCGTCTTCCTTGGAGACAGTGATGAAATCATAGCCGAAGAAAACACCGGTTACACCGGGAACCGCAAAGAGTTTCGCGGCCAGCGGCGAGGTAGTGCCAGCGCTTGCGGCATCGCGGAAATCGGCCGTTCCTTCGGGCATGACTACCTTGCCGGGCAGGAATTTCAGGGTCGCCGGGTTGGGCGTGGTCTCGGTCTGGATGAACATGCACGTTCTCCGTTTACAAAATCTGGAACCATTCCAATAAGCGCATCCGCGTCGCGAAGCAAGCTCGACGGCACGATGGGCGGTTACCTTGCCATCAATATAGGGTGATCACGTCACCGCATCAATGTCTTCGTCGGTGAGCGCTTCAGGAACGACGGTCACAGGAATTGGAAACTGCGCGCGGGCTGCAAGGGACTGTACCAGGGGGCCGGGGCCTTCCTTGCCGGCACCTGCGGCGAGAACCAGAATGGCGATGTCCTGGTCTTCCTCGATCAGCCTGATCAGTTCTTCTGCCGTTTCGCCTTCACGGATGCTTAGTTCCGGTTCGATCCCTTGCTGCTGGCGCATGGAGGCCGCGAATTTTTCCAATATTGTCCGCGCCCGTTCCTCGGCCTCGGCGCGCATGATTTCACCAACCCCCAGTATCTGCTGAAACTCGGAATTATCGATCACGAACAGCAATACCAGCGAGCCGCCGGTATTTTTTGCGCGGCGTGCGGCATAGGCGACCGCCCGCTCGCATTCGGGGGTTTCGTCGATGACAGCAAGAAACTTGCGACGGTGACCGGCTTCGCGGCTTAATCGTTTGGATACCATGGGCGCAATTTGCCATTCTGTCCGCCCGCCCGCAAGCGATAAAGACATGCTTAAAAACAAAAACTGAAAGCGCGTTTCTTAAATAGCATTCAATCCAACACGCTTTAGCAGATGTTTTTTCAGGCCTTCTTTATTCAGTCCTGAAGCCAGCCGATGATCTCGCGGACATGGCGCATTGTCTCTTCTGCAATCACGCTTGCGCGTTCTCCGCCATCGCGCAGCACCTGATCGATATGGGCGGGATCAGCAACCAGACGGCGCATTTCATGGGTGATGGGCGAGAGTTTGGCGACCGCCAGATCAGCCAGTGCGCTCTTGAATTCGGAGAACTGGCGACCGCCGAATTCATCGAGAATGTCCTGTTTCGACTGGGAAGCAAGGGCTGCATAAATACCGACGAGATTGTCGGCTTCTGAGCGACCGGAAAGGCCGTCAACTTCCGAGGGCAGACCATCGGAATCGGTCTTTGCCTTGCGGATTTTTTTGGTGATCGTCTCTTCGTCATCAATCAGGTTGATACGCGAGAGGTCGGAAGGGTCAGATTTCGACATTTTCTTGGTGCCGTCACGCAACGACATGATGCGCATGGCAGGGCCAGAAATCATCGGATCGGTCAGCGGGAAGAAGCCCGAGACCGTCTCGTCGCCCACCTGCATGTCGGTGCCGATGCCAAGTGCCGCGATGCGGTCAGAATAATCATTGTTGAATTTCTGCGCAATGTCTCGGGTCAGTTCCAGATGCTGCTTCTGGTCTTCGCCAACTGGCACGGCGGTGGCGCGATAAAGCAGGATGTCGGCGGCCATCAGGCTCGGATAGGCGAAAAGCCCGAGTGAGGCGTTTTCACGATCCTTGCCGGCCTTGTCCTTGAACTGCGTCATGCGGCTCATCCAGCCCATGCGCGCCACGCAGTTGAAGACCCATGCCAGTTCTGAATGCTGGCGCACACGGCTCTGGTTGAAGACGATGCTCTTTTTGGGATCAATGCCTGCGGCCAGAAACGCTGCCGTCACCTCACGGGTGGATTGCATGAGTTCAACCGGATCAGGCGAGACGGTCAGCGCATGCATATCGACCACGCAATAGATGCAATCCTGCGTTTCCTGCACCTCGACCCACCGCTTGATCGCCCCCAGATAATTGCCGAGGTGAAGATTTCCGGTCGGCTGGACGCCGGAGAAGACAAGCGGTTTGAACGTGCTCATGTTGGTTTCCTGCATGGAGTAAATGGCCTTCGCCGGTGGAGAGCGAAGGGATTTTGAATGCGCGTGTTTTCGCAGACGCTCTGACTGCTTTCAAGCGCAATTATTGCGCATCGTCGGATGGTGTTTTTTTGCCGCCTCGTTTCACATTGCGCCGGATCATCGCCATGTTGGCACCGCCCAGCGCAAAGGCCAGCGCGAAATAGATGAACATGGCAGCCGCGACAATGGCACCGACCGTCGACGCCTGCACAACAAGCGGTGCCGCCGAGGAAAGGGCATTGTGGAAATAACCGATGGCATAATGAATGCTGACCGCCATGATTGCTGCTGCAATCATCAGGCGCGGGACGCGTTTTACCAACGGTGCATCCTGTCCCCAGTGCCCGCGCCGCACCAAAGTGGCAAACAAAAGGCCAGCATTGACCCAGCCTGCGATGATCTCGGCAATGGCTATGCCCGATGGCCCCATACGTGGAAACAGCGTCAGCGCCAGCGAAATATTGACCACAACGGAGATGCCCGCGAAAATCATCGGCGTACGTGTATCTTCGCGCGCAAAAAAGCCGGGAATGAACGCTTTGATCAGCACGAAGGCTGGCAGGCCAAGCCCATAGATTGCGAGGATGGAAGAGACGGTAAGCGTCGATTGCCAATCAAACTGTCCGCGCTCGAACAAAAGCCGCACGATGGGTTCCGACATGACAAGGAGTGCGGCGGCAGCAGGCAGCGTCAAGAACAGCGTGAATTCGACCGAGCGGTTTTGCAGGTTGGAGGCCTCGTTCATGTGGCCTGCACGAAGCGCACGCGACAATTCGGGCAAAAGCACGGTTGCCACTGCAATGCCGACGACACCAAGAGGCAACTGGTAGATACGGTCGGCATAAACCAGCGACGAAACCGCTCCTTCCATGCCTGATGCGATATTGGTGTTGATCAAAAGGTTGATCTGGGTGATGCCGCCTGTGATGGCGGCAGGCAGAGCCAGCACCAAAAGCCGCTTGACATTAGGAGTGAGGCGCGGTCTGCGAAAGCCGATTTTTATGCCCGCATTGCGCACCGCGACCCACACAATCACCAGTTGCACGATGCCCGCGGCCATTACGCCCCAGGATAGCCCATAGCCGACGGTGAGCGCGTCATGCCCATTCATCCAGGCATAGGCGAGAACGCCGATCAGGATGATGTTGAGAAAGACCGGCGCAATGGCGGCTGCAAAATAACGATGCAGGGAATTGAGCATACCGCCCATCATAGCCGCCAGCGACATGCACGCGAGATAGGGGAACATGATCGTGGCAAGCCGCACGGTGTTGTCGAACTTGGTCGGGTCGTCGCTAAAACCGGGTGCTATGATCGTGCGCACCAGAAACGGCATCGAGAGTTCCATCACGATGGTGATGACCAGAAGCACGCTAAACAGCACGCCAAAAACTTCTTCGGAAAAGCGGTGTGCGCCATCAATGCCGTTGTTTTCGATCTCTTTGGCAAAAAGCGGCACAAAAGCCGAATTGAACGCGCCTTCGGCAAACAGGCGACGAAACGTATTGGGAAAGCGGAAAGCCGCGTTGAAGGCATCGGCTACGGGCCCAGTGCCAAGGGCTGCCGCCATGAACATTTCGCGCGTGAAGCCGAAAATGCGGCTCATCAGCGTGCCGGATGCGACGGTCGCGAACTTTTTAACGAGACTCATATCAATGCCTATGCTTGGGCCTATGCTGCCGCCCGCTTTGTGCCATTCGCGTCGAGCAATGCGAGAAGCTTGCGCCTGATAGCGTTCTGGCGGGTGGCGTTTGATACTTTGTGGCCGACGAGGTCGGTTACATAAAAACTGTCGATGACCTTTTCGCCAAAAGTGGTGATATGTGCCGAAGCAATATCCAGCGAAAGGTCGGAAATAAGGCCGGTTAGTTCCGACAAAAGCCCGGGCCGGTCAAGACCTTCCACTTCGATCACGGTGAATTTGTTCGAAAGCGTGTTGTTGATCTCGACGCGCGGCTCGACACTGAAGGCTTTTGTGGCTCTTTTGGGCTTGGTGCGCTTGGCTAGAACATCGGGCATATGCGCCTTTCCCGCCAGCACATCCTCAATCACCTTGCCGACGCGTTCGGCGCGGCGGCGCTCATCCTCGTCGGTGTCGAATTCGCGGTTGATGAGAATGGTGTCGAGCGCGCGCCCGTCGCCGGTGGTGAAAATCTGCGCATCGACGATGTTGGCCCCTGCTGCCGCACAAGCGCCGGTAATAATCGACAAAAGACGCGGATGGTCGGGGGCAAGCACGGTGATTTCGGTGACAGCCTCGAATGTATGCGGCTTGGCCATGGTTGCAAGCGCACGGCCCTTCTGGTCGGCCTCGCGAATGAAATTGGCGTGACGCACCTGATCATCGAGGCTCACCGTCAAGAAATAATTGGTGTAAAGGAGGCCCAGATAGGCTTCGCGCTCGGCCTTGGGCCAGTCAGAGATTTTTTCGGCCAGTGCTTCGCGGCCCTGCCGGTCGCGTTCGGTGCGCGGCAATTCCGAAAAGCCGCCGGTCAGCACCAGTTCGGTTTCATAGAAAAGCGTGCGTAAGAGCTGTCCCTTCCAGCCGTTCCACACACCCGGGCCCACTCCCTTGATGTCGCAGACGGTGAGGATCAACAGGAGTTTCAGCCGCTCCATGGTTTGCACGGTGTCGGCAAAGTCGATGATCGTCTTGCGGTCGTTGAGATCGCGGGACTGCGCCACCATGCTCATGGTGAGATGCTCGCGCACCAGCCATTCGACGGTTTCGGTCTCGGCAGGCGAAAGGCCAAAACGCGGGCATAGTTTTCGGGCAATGCGCGCACCTGCAATGGAATGGTCCTCCGGGCGCCCCTTGGCAATATCATGCAGCAGAAGCGCCACATAAAGCAGATGGCGGTCGCGCTTGGTGGTGGACATCAAATGATTGGAAAGCGGATGCTCGCTTTGCAATTCGCCATGCTCGATTTCTGATAAAACGGCGATGCAGCGCAACAGATGCTCGTCGACCGTATAGTGATGATACATGTTGAACTGCATCATGGCGACGATCTTGCCGAAATCCGGGATGAACTTGCCCAGAACGCCCGATTCATTCATGCGGCGCAGGATGAGTTGGGGATTGCGCGGCGAGGTCAAGATGTCGAGAAACAGCCGGTTGGCTTCCGGGTTCTCGCGTAGTTCCGCATTGATGAGTTTCAGCGAGCGCGTGAGGCTCTGCATCGCATCGGGGTGGAATTCCAGACCGTTTTTGTCAGCCAGATGGAAAATGCGGATGATGTTGACGGGATCGTCGCGAAACACGTCCGGCGTTGCAATGTTGATGCGGTGATTGTCATCGATAAATTCGCCGCTCTGTGAGAGCTTGCGCTTGCGCCGTGAAAAGGTGAGGAAAATGCGGTTGAAGCCCGGCACATGCTTGGCCTGCTGTTCTTCGAGTGCCGCGCAGAGAATGCGGGTGAGATCGCCCACATCCTTGGCGACCAGAAAATAGTGCTTCATGAAGCGTTCGACGTAGTTCTGGCCCGGATGCGCGGTATAGCCGAGCCGCTCGGCGATCTCTGGCTGGATATCGAAGGACAGGCGTTCTTCGGCCTTCAGCGTTGCAAAATGCATATGGCAACGCACCGCCCAGAGAAAATCCTCAGCCTTGTTGAAGAGGCGGAGTTCGGTGCGCGATAGAACCCCACGCTTGACCATCTCTTCCTTGGATTTGACGCGGTAGAAATATTTGGAGATCCAGAACAGCGTGTGCAGATCGCGCTGACCGCCCTTGCCTTCCTTGACGTTGGGCTCAACCAGATAGCGCGTTTCGCCCGCCTTGCGATGGCGCGCATCACGCTCGGCAAGCTTGGCCTGAATGAATTCAGGTCCGGTATCCTTGACGACTTCTTCATCGAAGCGGGTAATGAGAGTATTGAAAAGATCGCGATTGCCCGTGAGATAACGCGCGTCGAGAATGGAAGTGCGGATGGTCATGTCTTCGCGCGACAGGCGCATGCATTCATCGACGTTGCGCGTAGCATGCCCAACCTTCAGCCCCATATCCCAAAGCATATAGAGCATATATTCGGCGACCTGCTCGCCCCATGGCGTCTGCTTATAGGGAAGCAAAAACAAGAGATCGATATCGGAGCCGGGAGCAAGTCCCCCGCGTCCATAACCACCAACGGCGACGATGGCCATGTTCTCGGCCTTTGACGGATTGACGGTTGGATAGACTTTTGTCGATGTAAACTCGTACAGCGCTGAAATCAGCGTGTCCATGAGCCAGGAAAGGCGTCTCGCGCAGAGCGTGCCGCCGCCGTCCTTGCGCAGCATATTTTCAACATTGTTGCGCCCGCGGATCAGCGCGTCTTTGAGTGCCTGCAAAACCACCTTGCGCACGGAAGCGCTGGAATAGTTTTCTTCAGTGGAATCCGCCAGTTCATTGATCTTGCGGCGCAGCGTCTCGGGATTGACGATTTCATCCAGCTTCAGGTCATGGGCGCGCATACGGCTATAATGTCCGGTTCGAGATCGGGAAGGGATCGAGTGGATTATCTCCCTATAGCGGCTTTTGCACGCCATGAACATCCAAAACAAAAGGCCGGGCGAAAAGCCCGACCTTTCTGACGGTCATTAAAGTGTTGATCAATTCGTCGCATTATAGGCAGCGATCACTGCCATGTTGACGATATCGCTGTCTTTTGCGCCGATCGTTACGATCTGTGCCGGACGGTCCAGTCCCACCAGCAATGGACCAATGATGGTGGCGCCGCCCAGTTCCTGAAGCATATCGGCGGCAATTGAGGCCGAATGATTGTCGGGGGTGACGATTACATTGGCCGGACCCGACAGACGGATGAACGGATATCGTTCCATCAGCTTGGGATTGAGCGCCACATCGGCACTCATCTCGCCATCGAATTCGAAATCGACATGACGGGCAGTCAGAATGCGCACGGCTTCCTGAACGCGGGCCGCACTTTCGCCGCCCATATGGCCGAAGGTTGAAAAGGCGGTGAGCGCTACACGCGGCACATAGCCCATGCGGCGCGCCATGCTGGCGGCCTCGACTGCGATATCCGCCAGTTCCTCGGCAGATGGCTTTTCATGCACCGCCGTATCAGCGATAAAGACAGTGCGTCCACGGCAAAGCGCAATCGATACGCCTACCACGCGATGACCGGGTTTTGAATCGATCACACGCCGCACGTCATCAAGGCCGGTGGCATAATTGCGCGTGAGGCCGGTGACCATGCCGTCGGCATCCCCCAGCGCCACCATGCAGGCGGCAAAATGATTGCGGTCATTGTTGATCAGGCGATGGCAATCGCGGGTCAGGTAACCTTTGCGTTGCAGCTTTTCATAAAGATAGTCGGCATAGGCTGCATTGCGGCTTGAAAGCCGCGCATTGATGATCTCGATGCCCGGACGGTCAAGGTCGACCCCGGCGACCTGCGCGGTTTCCTTGACGGCATCCTCGCGCCCGACCAGAATGGCGGTTCCCAGCCCTTGATTGACGTAGGAAACGGCTGCGCGCATGACCTGCTCTTCTTCGCCTTCAGCAAAGACGATGCGCTTTGGCTGCCGGCGCACACGCCCGTAAATGCTGCGCAGCGTGGCGGCTATGGGGTCGCGGCGTGCCAAAAGTTCCTGCTTGTAGCCTTCGATATCCTCGATAACGTGTTTTGCAACGCCGGTTTCAATGGCCGCCTTGGCGACAGCCGCCGAGACGGTTGCAAGCAGCCGCGGATCGAAAGGTACGGGAATGATATATTGCGGGCCGAAGCGCGGACGCCCTCCCTGATAGGCTGCAACCACTTCATCCGGCACGTCTTCACGTGCCAGTTCCGCAATAGCGTGGACGGCGGCGATCTTCATATCGTCATTGATGGTGGTTGCGCGCACGTCGAGTGCACCACGGAAAATATAGGGGAAGCCCAGCACATTGTTGACCTGGTTCGGATAATCCGAACGCCCGGTTGCAACAATGGCGTCATCGCGCACCTCCGCCACTTCTTCCGGCGTGATTTCAGGGTCGGGATTGGCCATGGCGAAAATGATCGGATTGGGCGCCATGGAGGCAACCATCTCCTTGGTCAGCGCACCCTTTGCCGAAACGCCGAAGAAAATATCGGCGTCCTTGAGCGCGTCAGCAAGCGAGCGTTTCGAGGTCTTGATGGCATGCGCAGATTTCCACTGGTTCATGCCTTCTTCGCGGCCCTGATAGACGACGCCTTTGGTGTCGCAAAGTGTCACGTTTTCGGACGGGAAACCGATGGCCTTGATGAGTTCGATACAGGCGATACCGGCAGAACCCGCGCCATTGCAGACGAGCTTTGTCGTCTTGATGTCGCGTCCGGTCATATGGAGCGCATTGATCATGCCGGCTGCCGCAATGATCGCCGTTCCGTGCTGATCATCGTGGAAAACCGGAATATCCATCATTTCGCGCAGGCGTTGCTCGATGATGAAGCAATCAGGTGCCTTGATGTCTTCGAGGTTGATGCCGCCGAAGGAAGGTCCGAGATAGCGTACGGAATTGATAAAGGCATCGATGTCGGTGGTGTCAACTTCAAGGTCGATGGCGTCGATATCGGCAAAGCGCTTGAACAGCACCGCCTTGCCTTCCATCACCGGCTTGGAGGCGAGCGCACCGAGATTTCCGAGGCCCAGAATTGCCGTTCCATTGGAAATGACGGCGACCAGATTGCCCTTGGCGGTATAATCATAGGCAAGGTTGGGGTCTTCGGCGATGGCCTTGACCGGAACCGCAACACCGGGAGAATAGGCCAGCGACAGGTCGCGTTGCGTGGTCATTGGCTTGGTTGGGCTGATTTCCAGCTTGCCGGGGCGGCCCTGCGCGTGAAAGTCGAGGGCTTCCTTCTCACTGGCTGTGGGTGCGCGTTCTGATGTGTTGCCCTTCGGCTGTGAGACTGTCATGTTCGCTCCGAAATAATGTGCGGGTCGCATTCGATACCGCCAGAGGCTTTGAGTGTAAACAGCGCATGTGGAATAGATTTGATCCCAAACGGCGTGCATTTTATACAATCATGTCTTTAAATGGATTTAAATCGCAAGAAATGAAGGTTTTGCATGGAAGCGAAGGTCGGTGAGGGGCAATTGGAAGCAGGGGAAAAACCCGTGCAGGATACGGCTGTTCGCCTCACGCCCATGATGGAGCAATATATTGAGATCAAAGCTGCGAATGTCGATTCGCTGCTTTTCTATCGTATGGGCGATTTTTACGAGCTGTTTTTCGATGATGCGGTTGAGGCATCGCGCGCACTTGGCATCACATTGACCAAGCGCGGTAAGCATCTGGGCGAAGACATCCCCATGTGCGGCGTGCCGGTGCATGCATCTGACGACTATCTGCAAAAGCTGATTGCCAAGGGTTATCGTGTGGCGGTCTGCGAACAGGTGGAAGACCCGGCGGAGGCGAGAAAGCGCGGTGCGAAATCGGTGGTTCGCCGTGATGTGATCCGTCTCGTGACGCCCGGCACCTTGACGGAAGAAAAGCTGCTCGATCCTTCGCAGTCCAATTACCTGATGGCGCTGGGCCGCACCAAGGGCGACAATGCCCTGGCGCTTTCGTGGATTGATATTTCAACGGGTACATTCCGCGTCTCAGAGACCACACCGGAGCGGCTCTATGCGGATATCATGCGCGTCGATCCACGGGAATTGGTGGTGGCCGACACGGCTTTTCATGATGAGGAACTGCGCCCCACGTTTGATCTGGTCGGCAAGGCCGTCTCGCCTCAGCCCGCAACGCTGTTCGACAGTGCGGCAGCAGGGGGCCGCATCCAGCGTTATTATGATGTGGCAACGCTCGATGGTTTCGGGCAGTTCAGCCGGGTTGAACTCTCCGCCATTTCCGGTGCCATAGCCTATATCGAAAAGACGCAGATTGCCGAACGCCCGCCCTTGATGCGGCCCGAGCGCGAGCATGAAGGGGGAACGATTTTTATCGATCCGGCAACACGCGCCAGTCTCGAACTGGTGCGTACCATATCGGGCAATCGCGACGGAAGTTTGCTTAAAGCCATTGACCGCACGGTGACGGGTGGTGGGGCGAGGCTTCTGGCCGAGCGGCTGACCGCGCCCCTGACTGATCCCCGTGAGATTGCGCTGCGGCTTGATTCAGTGTCATGGCTTTTGAGCGAACAGGCGCTGTGCGAGGGCTTGCGGGTCGAGTTGAAAGGCGTGCCCGACATGCCGCGTGCATTGTCGCGCCTTGCGGTCGGGCGCGGTGGCCCGCGTGATCTGGGGGCTCTGGCGCGTGGCTTTGAAGCCGCAGGATCAATCGTCTCGCTGCTCGAAGGCGCGTTTATGCCGGACGAACTGGCCCATTCGTGTGATGCGCTTGCCGCCATGCCAGCAGTGTTTTCTGCCCATCTCGACCGGGCGCTTGCCGATGAATTACCGCTTTTAAAACGAGACGGCGGTTTCGTGCGTGCGGGCTATAATGATGAACTCGATGAAATGCGCGCGCTTCGCGATCAGTCTCGCCGCGTGATTGCTGGTTTGCAGGCCGATTATATCGAGGAAACCGGCATCAAGTCGCTGAAAATCAAGCATAACAATGTGCTTGGCTATTTCATTGAGGTGACGGCCAACAATTCAGGCGCCATGACTGATACGGATGCAGCCAAGGGGCGCTTTATCCATCGTCAGACCATGGCCAATGCCATGCGCTTCACGACCACGGAACTCGCGGAACTCGAAAGCAAGATCGCCAACGCCGCCGACCGCGCGCTGTCCATCGAGCTTGCGATTTTTGAGGAATTGACGGCTGAATCCGTAAGCCATGCCGATCGTATTCGTGCAGCAAGTGCTGCCCTTGCGATGTTTGATGTTTCGGCAGCGCTTTCCACGCTTGCGGAAGAACAGGGCTATTGCCGTCCGCAGGTCGATGACAGCCTGTCGTTCAACATCGTGGCCGGTCGACATGCGGTGGTCGAGCAGGCCTTGCGCCGTCAGGCGGCCAATCCGTTCGTTGCCAATGATTGTGATCTTTCGCCTACCGAGGACAACGGCGATGGCGCGATCTGGCTTCTAACTGGCCCCAATATGGGCGGTAAATCGACTTTCCTGCGCCAGAATGCGCTCATTGCCATTCTGGCCCAGATGGGGTCTTTCGTGCCTGCTGGGTCAGCTCATATCGGCGTGGTCGATCGACTCTTCAGCCGCGTCGGCGCATCCGATGATCTGGCACGCGGGCGCTCGACCTTCATGGTTGAGATGGTGGAGACTGCGGCAATCCTCAATCAGGCGGGCGAGCGTTCGTTGGTTATACTCGATGAGATCGGGCGAGGCACAGCGACCTTCGACGGGTTGTCGATTGCCTGGGCGGCGGTTGAATATCTGCATGAGAAAAACCGCTGCCGCGCATTGTTCGCAACGCATTTCCATGAAATGACGGCTTTGTCGGAAAAGCTCAAGCGGCTTTCCAACGTTACCATGCGGGTGAAGGAATGGGACAATGATGTCGTCTTCCTGCATGAAGTGGCCAAGGGGGCCGCGGACCGGTCCTATGGCGTACAGGTTGCACGTCTGGCCGGACTGCCGGAAGCGGTGGTCAATCGCGCTCGTGACGTGCTGCATCAGTTGGAGGCTGGCGAGACATCGGGCAAGGCCGACAAGCTGATCGACGATCTGCCGCTGTTTTCGGTGGTGCTGAAACAGGAGCAACCAAAAGCGAAAGCCGCGGCCACGGACAATGTCTTGTCCAAAGCGGTTGCCGAAATCAGCCCGGATGAGCTGACCCCGCGTGAAGCGCTTGATCTTATCTACAAGCTGAAATCACTGGCTGGTCGCTCATAAAACAAAAGGGCGAAGCGAAATCTTCGCCTTTTTTATTTCATGAAACGATTTGCTTCCGCGCCGTAATAGGTGATGTAACGGCTCGAAATACGCTCGATTGGCAGGATGATGAACACATCCGTGGTGCCGAAAGCCTCATCGATGACAGCACCATCGCCGATCATCGCGCCAAGGCGAAGATAGCCTTTCACCAGTGGCGGCATCGAGAACAATGCCACCTTGTTGTTGATGGCTTCCTTCGGCATCAGGTCCATCGGCTGATAGCGATGCGGCAGTGCGCGTACATCCCAGTCGGGCGTGGCACGGCAATTCTGATAAAGGAAGGACAGGCCGAGCGCGTGCGCTGCCGGAACCGCACCGTGGAACGAGGCGCAGCCGAACATCACATCGATGGAATGACGGCGACAATAGGCCCATGCGCCCTGCCATAAAAGCTCGACCGTGCGCTTTGATCGGTATTCGGCCTTAACACAGGATCGGCCCAGTTCGAGAAGACGAAGGGTAGGGCGCGACAGTGCCAGCCGCTGCACATCATATTCATCAGCTGAATAAAAGCCGTGCGCCTTTTCGGCCTGCTCGCTGCGCATCAGGCGATAGGTGCCGACGATCTGTTGGTGCTCGGGAACTGGTAACGCAGTGTCATAGACCAGCAGATGATCGCAAATCGCGTCGAAACGGTCGGCATCGCGGGTTTCCACCTCTTCAATGGTCTCCTTGCGCGCGCCCATCTCTTCAAAAAATACGCGGAAACGAAGGTCCTGCGCCGCCTCGATTGCCTCGCGTGAATTGGCAAGGCGAACTTCCAGCGCGCCGATGCGTCCGAGAACAATCGGCCCATCGGTGGGAGAAAACAGGGTCTGTGGTGCTTCTAAACCTGACATGATCGTATCATCAATGATTTGCTGGCCCATTCCAAGCAGTACTGTCATGATGATTCGCTCCTGATTTGTCTAGTCACGCATTGCTGAACGGCTTGTGTCTCAAAAACACAGGGAAATCCGTTCTCTCCTCCGTGCGCTTACAGCGCGGAATTCAACCGCGCGATGCCAGCGTCCTAAAGATTTTGTGCTACGTGAGCATGACAGAAGCATGTCACCAATGTGTCATTTCGGGTGGGCGGTGCTATCCCTTTAAAAAATATTGTAAATCCACATGTGAAGGTTATGTGAAAGGTGAGCGGCGATCAAGCGATCTGTGGACATGACTTCGATTATCAGCGCGCCGCGCGTTCGCGTCGCCAGCCTAAAAATTCTTCCAGAATAATCAGACCCGCGCCCAAGGTAATAAAGACATCGGCCAGATTGAACACGGCAAACGACCATGTCGGCAGATGAAACAGCACGTAATCCACCACATAACCATGCATGACGCGGTCAATGAGATTACCGATTGCGCCGCCGATCACCAGCGCAAAACCATAGCGTGCAAGTACGCGGTCCGGCGCATTGGTCCACCACAGATAAAGCACGAAGCCGATGACCACGAGGGTGATGGCAATCAGCCCCCAGTCGTGAAGACCTGCCAGCATCGAAAAGGCTATGCCTTCATTATGGGTGCGAAACAGCGCCAGAAACGGAAAAAGGTCGATCTGCTGGGCATAATCCATGCCTGTTTCGACCCAATATTTGACGACCTGATCGATCAATACCGCAAGAACGACGATCAGAAGCGAAGACAGAACCGCATGACGCTTCATGGATCAGCCTCTTTCATCGAGTGCAAGAGCTTCGCGGCGGATTTCATAGAGCATGACACCGGTGGCAATGGCGAGATTGAGCGAGTCGGCACGTCCGGCTTGCGGAATGCGTGCAAGCTTGCTGCACGTTTCGGCAAGCGCATCCGGCAGCCCCTGCTGCTCGTTGCCCATCAAAAGCACAACCGGCTTTTTGGCATAGGGAATGGTGCGGTAATCGACAGCACCTTTTAGATGCGTACCGACAACCAGTCCGGAAAAGCCCTTGCGCCAGTTGAGAAACTCGGCTTCGCTCACCTTGTAGAGTGGCACCGAGAAAACCGACCCCATGGTGGCGCGCACGGTTTCGAGCGAAAAAGGATCGGTGGTGTCGCCGATCAGGATCACGCCCTTGGCGCCAACCGCATCCGCCGTGCGGATGACGGTGCCGAGATTGCCGGGATCGCGTACGCGATCAAGCGCGATATAGACGTCGTTATCTCTGGGCTTCAATGGGGCAAGCGGCTGATATTGCTGCTCGAAAACGCCAACTACAGCTTGCGGATTGTCGCGCCGCGTGATGGCGGCAATGACTTTTTCGGTGACTTCGAGCACCAGTCCGCCCTTGGCGAAGGTGCGTGCCGCCACCTGCTCGACAAGCTTGTTGCCCATGCCTGATTTGGCAAAAACAAGCGTCTTGATGCGCCAGTCCTGCTCGAATGCATCGATGACAAGTTTCAGCCCTTCGGCCAGGAATACGCCCTGCTGGTCGCGGAATTTTTTCAGCGCCAGCGAGCGCAAATCCTTGACGATTGGATTGGCAAGGCTTGTGGCTTCCTTGACCTGACCAACTTTTGAATGTTCGGCTCTGGAATGACCGCTTTTGGAAAAATCGTCGTTACGGCTCATTTGGCTACCCAGCGGCTGAACATTGATGTTGAAAGCGCGCGCCCGGTACCATTGTCACCGGAGCGCTCGCGCAGGATGAGTTCGCCCGATTCGACCGTGCCGCCAAGCCCGGTGAAACGGTCGCGCATCAGTTCGTGAATAGCGAAGAACGAGGCGCGGATCGAATAGGCCGTGAGAATGACGGCCAGCGGTTTTGGCGTGAGAATCGAACGGCAGGTATCGACCATGGCAGGCAGGTGCTCGAACAATTGCCAGACCTCACCATTCGGGCCACGGCCATAGGCGGGCGGGTCCAGCAGGATAATATCGTAGAAACTGCCGCGTCGCTCCTCGCGGGCGACGAACTTCATGGCATCCTCGCAGATCCAGCGGATCGGCTTTTGCGACAGTTCGGCCATGTCCTGATTTTCCCGCGCCCAGACAATCGCCTTCTTGGACGCATCCACATGGGTGACTTCGGCACCCGCACGTGCCGCTACAAGCGAGGCAAGCCCGGTATAGCCAAATAGATTGAGCACCTTGACCGGACGACCGGCCTTGACGTTTTCGCGAATGAGCGCGTCCATATAGGACCAATGCGCGGCCTGTTCGGGGAAGACGCCGACATGGCGAAAAGATGTAAAGCGGCCATGAAAATAAATGCCATCATGGCTCATCGGCCATGTTTCACCGAGCGGAATTTTAGGAAACGCCCAGCGCCCCATGCCTTCCTCATCGGTATTACCGGTGAAGACGGCATCGGCCTTGTCCCATTCGCCTTGCGGAAGATGTGGCAGCCAGATCGCCTGTCCTTCCGGGCGGATGATGCGATAAGGGCCGTATTGTTCGAGTTTTAAGCCGTTGCCGCTGTCAAGCAATGCATAATCGGTCGTGGGCTCGGTTTGGAGAATGAGAGGCAGTTTTTCAGCTGGACGCATGCCGGAATAGGGCTTTATCTCGCGCAGCGCGGTAGCTGGCTTGTCTTCCGGTGTTTGGGGGGCTGCTTTGGCGAATTGTGGGCGCGGTTTTTTGAACGGTGCATCCTGCCGCGGACGTTCAAAGCCACGTTCCTGCTTGCCTGCTTTCTGGGCCGCTTGCCTGTCGCCAGCCTGTTTTTTGCCTTTGCCCTTTGGCGCTTTCACCACACACTCCGCTGATGCTTTTGCGCTGTAGGTAGGCCAATTGGCGTCGAAACAAAAGAGAAATTACGTTTATGAATGAGATAAACCTTGCGGCAGATTGCGTTTTTCAGCCGCTTCCGCGCGTTGAAGCAGTTCGAGCGCTTCCTTTTGATTGTTGCGGGCCTTGCGCCTGTGCTTGCCCTGCGTCAGCCACGTCACAGTGGAACCGATCAGAACGCCTGCCAGAAGCGCACCGAACAACCAGATGAAAAATGGCGCGCTATAGGAAAGAGCTGGATTGCCGGGATTGAACGGGTCGATCGTCAGCGTGGCGGGCGCGCGATTTGCCACTGACAACGCGATGAGGATGACCGCGACCGGCACCAGAATGACAATTGTGGCAACGCGTTTTGCGACCATGATCAGTAATCAGGCGGCGCCATTGAGACGGTCGCGCAGCTCCTTGCCGGTCTTGAAAAAAGGCACCCACTTTTCTTCCACGGAAACCGTTTCGCCGGTGCGTGGGTTGCGACCGCTGCGCGCTGGACGGTTCTTGACGGAAAAAGCGCCAAAACCGCGTAGCTCGACGCGATTACCCTCGGCCAGCGCATCGGTGATCTCGTCAAAAACCGCACCGACGATATTTTCGACATCGCGCTGGAAAAGATGCGGATTACGGCTTGCGATAATCTGAACGAGTTCCGATTTGATCACGGTTTTAAACCTTTGTTTGTTGTTTATCCCGAAAGGCTGGGCATTAATTCGCCGGATTGGTATCCGGCTTGCCCTCAACGTGCCAAACCGAAAGAAGTCCGTCAAGGAAGATGCGCTCTTTGGCGATCTGATTGATGATACCTTCGGCATTTTGAGGCACGCCGAGCAGTTTTGCGCCTGCATGAATGATAAGATCGCGCAGCGAAAACCCTGTTTCTTCGCTGACCGGCTTCCATTCGATGCGTGGAAGCTTGTCGGACAGTCCCTTGCTTTTGAGCCAATCGACGGCTTCATCCTCACCGCCAAGGCCATCGATCAGCTTCTTTTCAAGTGCCTGCCGTCCGGTAAAGATTGAGCCATTGGCAAGTGCGAGCGCTTCATCGTGGCTGTAACCGCGGCGTTTTTCAACGATATCGACGAACCAGGCATAGGAATCCATAATCATGTTGCGGATCATGCCCTTGGCTTCTTCGCTGGCGGGGCTGAAATAATTGGGTTCGGCTTTCAGCGGCGTCGACTTAATGGTCTCGACCTTGATACCCACTGTATCGAGAAGTTTCGACACATCGGGATATTGAAACAGGACACCGATGGAGCCTACGATGGAGGTCTGGCGCGCCACGATATGGTCGGACGCGCTGGCGATCATGTAACCTGCGGATGCTGCAAGGGTTCCGACCTGGGTAACGACCGGCTTCTTTTCAGCGATCTTGCGTATGGCTTCATAGATGGTCTCGCCGCCGACAGTCGTGCCGCCGGGCGAATCGAGGACCACGATCACGCCCTTGACGGCATCGTTTTTGGCAATGCGGTCAAGGCGTTTGAGAAGCTCTTCATTCTCAAAAATTGTGCCTTCGATGCGCACCTTTGCGATATGCTGCTGGCTGAGATTGGCGCCGCGCATCGACCATGTTGCGAAGCCGGCGATAAGGGCTACCAGAAGCAACAGGAAGGCTGCGCGCCAGACAGTCAGCTTTCTACGCAATCTTCGTCTTTCGATCAAAGCTTCGGCTTCCTGGGCCATTTATGTCCATCCATGCTCTTTAAAAGTATGCGTTGCGCCTTTTTGCCCCGAATGTCGGTCTGCGGCAAGCGACATTCGTCATGGTTTCGGCTCAAAGACGCTTTCGCCAAGACTGTAAGCGGGTGTTAGTTTGTGGTATCGAAGAATTGATTAGTGATCTACCTGTTTCAGTTAAATAGAAATAACTATGAATTATCAATAGTATACGATAAAAACGCTCTGTTTTGCGAACGGGTGCGGTATTTTGCGCTGCGATTGTTCACTTGAGCAAGCGAGTAATTTATCCCAAATAAACCATATTGATTTAGGACATCGTTCTCTCAAGGAGGAGGTGAGCGACGTATTGAGAATAGCAAAGCAGCGAACCAAAGGACCACATGGCCGCCGATACGACCAATAATGATGCGATACACGCCGCAGCGTCACCCGTGCGCAGCAACAGCGGTGCGCGCTTTGGTGCCTCGCAGAAAGCTGACGCACTGTTTCACGCCGCAAAGCGTCATTCGGTGCGCGTGCGTGTCCTCAAGACTGCGCTGCCCGTCGCAGCGGTCATCGTGGGTGCCGTGTTTTCCTGGTATACGTTCTTTGCAACGCCTGCGGCACCGATCAAGATCGATCTGAATACGGGCGGCGAAAGCGGCAAGCTCGTCATGAGCAGCCCGCATCTCAATGGTTATACAAAGGATAACCGCCCCTATTCCATGACAGCGGCAAAGGCGACGCAGGACGCAAAAAACGGCGGTACAATCGCGCTGGAAGGTATAGCGGCTGAGCTACCGGTAGGCGATAATGGAACCGCGAAGGTCGAGGCTGAATCGGGTCTTTATGATAATGCAAACGGGCGTTTGCAACTTGATAAGAACTTTGTCGTAACCACGGATGACGGGTTGCATGCTGTGCTGCGGTCGGCGGATGTTAATCTGAAGAGCGGACAGATCACAACTGATGAGCCGGTCGATATCCGAAATGGTACAACACATATTCTCGCCGACCGCATGCAGGTGAAGGACAATGGCAAGGTCCTCATTTTCGAGCACAAGGTCCATATGACGATTGATGGAAGCGCGGTTTCGGGAAACAAAGTGCCGTGATCAAATGCGATGATCAGACCCTAGTTTGATCTTGTGATCGGAGCAGACAGGTTTTATTTGGTTTTTGTGGGGCTGAATGTTCCCATTTGGCTGCAAAATGCTTACTATTGTGCGGGGATATTCGGGTTCGCACAATAACCATTGGCTTCCGGTGCCAGTGGTGTGTGACAACTGAACAGATTTATGGAACGTGAGACGGGCAAGATGATCAAGGGAACTATGGCTCGCGCGAGGCGGGTGGGATTTGCGGTTCTGGCGCTCGGCCTCGCCGCCGTTCCTGCCACGGCTTTGGCGCAAGGTGCCGATAGCAGCGCCGTCAACGGTTTGAAGCTTTCAAACAGCAAGGCGCCGGTCAAGATTGATGCCGACAGGCTTGAAATGCGGGACAAGGAAGGTATTGCCATCTTTACCGGCAATGTTTCGGTCGCGCAGGGTGATGCACTTTTGAAAGCCGGTCTGATGACCGTTTATTATAACAAGGCGAAACAGAATGATGGCGAGGCCGCCGAACCGGCCAGTAGCGGCGGTGTTGGTGGGCTTGATTCGTCGAGCATCGATCACATCGATATTTCCGGCAAGGTTTATCTTAAGTCCGGCACCCAGGTCGCAACCGGTGATACCGGGCGCTATGACGCCAAAAATCAGATCATGGTCCTGCAGGGCGAGAAAGTGGTTCTCACCGACGGCGACAATGTCGTTACAGGCTGTAAGCTGACGGCGCACATGGATACGGGCCGCGCCAATGTCGAAAGCTGCCGTGGCAAAAGTAGCAAGGGACGCGTTTCCATCATCATGGCGCCCAAGAATCAACAGCAGGGCGGTGCGGCGCCCCGGCCAAACTGACCGGAGCACACGTGGCATTGTTCGGGAATAAGAAAGCCGCCCAGCCGAAGGCCGTGGCGGAAAGCGCAGTATCTGCAAACGGCGAGGCTGAGGCAATGCCCGCTCAGCCCGGAAAAGAAGAGCGCCTGAAAGGCACGCTGGTAGCGCGGGGCCTGTGCAAGAGTTATCGTGGCCGTCAGGTCGTTAACGGTGTGTCGTTTGGCGTGCGGGCGGGCGAGGCGGTTGGTATTCTGGGACCTAATGGCGCGGGCAAGACAACCTGCTTTTATATGGTGACGGGTCTGGTTCCTGCCGATAGCGGTTCGATCGAGATCGACGGTTTTGACGTTACCTCAATGCCAATGTATCGCCGCTCGCGGCTTGGCATCGGCTATCTGCCGCAGGAAGCTTCGATCTTTCGCGGGCTTTCGGTGGAGAACAACATCAAGGCCGTGCTGGAAGTGGTCGAAAAAGACCGCAAGAAGCGGGCGACTGAACTCGATGCGCTTTTGGAAGAGTTTCACATTGCGCATTTGCGTAAAGCGCCCGCCATTTCGCTGTCGGGTGGTGAGCGTCGGCGTCTCGAAATTGCGCGTGCGCTTGCCTCGCGTCCAAATTTCATGCTGCTCGATGAACCGTTTGCTGGTGTCGATCCGATTGCGGTTTCCGACATCCAGCAGCTCGTGCGCCATCTCACCAGCCGTGGCATTGGCGTTCTGATCACCGATCACAATGTTCGTGAAACGCTTGGCCTTATCGACCGCGCCTATATCATTCATGCCGGTCAGGTCCTGACCCATGGCCGCCCGGCCGAGATCGTCGCTAATCCCGATGTGCGCCGCCTCTATCTCGGCGATCAGTTCACGCTCTGATTTTACCTTCGTTCCGGCTCGTCTGCGTTGAGCTCTGGTCATGCCGATAGCATTGTGCGTCCGAAAGGACGCACAAAGGCTCTAAAGCCGCGACTCTTTTCCACTTTTAATTAAAAAACGCACATTCTGAATTGACAAGCAAGGTTCATACCAGTTTTCATTCACACAGCCGGTAATTGCACTGAGCAAGTGCCGAAAGGGGCAATCGGGGGATGAAAACACTTTATGGCACTCTCGCCAAAGCTTGATTTCCGTCAATCGCAGTCGCTGGTGATGACACCACAGCTGATGCAGTCGATCCGGCTGTTGCAGATGACGCATGTCGAGCTGGAGCAGTTTCTCGATCTGGAAATCGAAAAAAACCCGCTTCTGGACAGAATAGAGGCGGCCAATGACGATTTCACAGGCGGCGCTGATGAATATGATGGCTACAACCAAGCCGAAGGGCCGGTTAATGGCGGACAACCCAGCGACGCAATAGAGAGTGGAGAGGCCATCGAGGCCTTGGAAGATGGTGAAAGCTGGTTCAGGACGGAGGCACCGGAAGCTTCCGAAACCCTGTCTTCGACCTTCGATACTTCGCTTGAAAATATTTTCCCCGATGATCCGGGGCGTTTTGATGCAATCAATCCCGATATTGCCGCCCAATGGAAGTCGCCTTCCTTTGAGGCGGGGCAGGGCGCGGGCGGCTATGATATCGATCAAGTGACGGCAAGTCGCGTCTCTCTGGCCGACCATGTGTCTGATCAAATCACGCTGACATTTTCGGACACATCGGATCGATTCATCGCCATGGCGCTCGCGGATGCGCTGGATGAAAGCGGGTATTTGCGCGGCGATCTTTTGAGCCTTGCTCAAAACCTCGGTGTCGAGCCTGAGGCGGTCGAGCGTGTGCTGGCAATTGTGCAGACATTTGATCCGCCCGGGCTCTTCGCACGCGATCTGCGCGAATGTCTGGCCATTCAGTTGCGGCTCAAGGACCGCTTCGATCCGGCTATGCACGCGCTGGTCGAAAATCTCGATCTTTTGGCACGACGCGATTTTGCGATGCTGATGAAGCTCTGCGGCGTTGATCAGTCCGATATTCTGGATATGCTTTCAGAAATTCGCGCACTCGATCCCAAACCCGGTGCCCTGTTTGAGGTGGCTGCCGCCGATGCCATCGTGCCCGACGCCATTGTTACGGCTATGCAGGATGGCGGCTGGGCGATCGAATTGAATCCGGCAGCCATGCCGCGGCTCATCGTCAATAATGATTATTTTGCGCAGGTAAGCGCCAGCGCCAAAGCGGAAGACAAGATCTTTCTCTCCGATTGCATGCAGACGGCTGGCTGGCTGATGCGCAGTCTTGATCAGCGCGCGCGCACTATTTTGAAAGTCAGCCAGGAGATCGTGCGCCAGCAGGACGGCTTCCTGCATCATGGCGTGACGCATCTTAAACCGCTCAATCTGCGCACTGTGGCGGATGCTGTCGGTATGCACGAATCGACCATTAGCCGCGTTACGGCCAACAAATTCATGCAAACGCCGCGCGGCACGTTTGAACTACGCTATTTCTTCACCGCTTCCATTGCATCCACGCAAGGCGGTGACGCGCATTCGTCAGAAAGCGTGCGCCATCGCATCCGGCAGATGATCGAGGCTGAAACGCCCGGTGATGTTCTCTCCGATGATGCGATTGTCGATGCCTTGAAAAAGGATGGGGTGGAGATTGCGCGCAGGACGGTGGCGAAATATCGCGAGGCCATGAATATTGCCTCGTCCGTGCAGCGCCGGCGTGAGAAAAGGGCGCGGCAAGCCGCCTCCTGAGCCATTATATGTTCTTCGCATGCAGGTTGTTCGCTTTGAATTTTTGAACATCGGGCACTGTTTCATCAGAAAAAATCGATCAAAGTTTGTGGAAATCAAATTACCCCAGGTTAGGGGACTGGAAAAATGGGCAATTGACAAGCCCTTGCGGACACAATAGAAGCCCGCTCGCGTTACAGACCGGACCGGAAGGCGTCAGGCAGGGCTTGTCTGGCTGGCCATTGGTGGCAAGGAAAGGTATTGTTGTCGCAGGGCAACGAACATGCGTTTGGGACGTTGCATAAGACAGGCTGCGTAAGAACAGCGGTGCGGGGTTGCCGTCAGGGGCTCCGCGACGGAATGACATTATTGAGGGTTTTCGGCGTAAATTTTGGAACTTTGCTAGCTTGTGGGAACCGGCTGGAAATCCAGAGAAATGGAAGTCATCTTTAATGCCAGTTTGCTTTGCTCTTCGCTTGTCTTGTGATTAGACTGGTTCCTGTTGTAACGCAAATGAGGTGTGCCAAATGACTCTGCGTGTATCTGGAAAGCATATGGATGTCGGTGAAGCTTTCACGACCCGAATCGTCGATCGGGTTAACGAGGCTGTCGGCAAATATTTCGACCATGGCTTTTCCGGGCAAGTGACATTGACCAAATCCGGCTCGCGTTTCAGTGCGGACTGCACCCTTTTCCTTGATAGTGGTGCTGCACTTCAGAGCACGGGCGAGGCGCAGGACCCGCAGCTGGCTTTCGACGCGGCGGCGGAAAAGATTGAAACGCGCTTGCGTCGCTATAATCGTCGCCTGAAATCGCGACCGGCGACCCAGCCAAATGTGATCTATGATGACGTGGCATATCGTGTTATGGCACCGCTGTTGGATGAGGAGGAGGACCTTCCGGCGGATTATGCGCCAGCGATCGTTGCAGAATCGTCGATCTCGCTGCGCACCATGTCCGTGGCATCGGCGGTGGTGGAGCTGGACCTGATCGAAAATCCAGTTCTGGTGTTCCGCAATGCCGGCAATGATGAAGTGAATATCGTCTACCGTCGCGCGGACGGCAATATTGGCTGGGTAGATCCATCGACGGTCACCCGCCAGGCCGCACCCGGCGCCTGACGGCAAACCTGAAGCGCACGCCTCTTTGATAAAGAGGGGTGCGCTTTCCTAAACCGGGCCGTAAGCGGCCTGATTGAAGAAGGAACGGAGAGAATGGATCTTAGTGATCTGATTCAGCCAGGGGCGATCATCCCTGCGTTGAAAGCCAGCTCCAAGAAGCAGCTTTTGCAGATTTTGTCTGAGAAAGCCGCCGAACTGACCGGACTCCCTGAGCGTGAAGTCTTTGAGACAATTCTTCAACGCGAACGCCTCGGTTCCACCGGGGTCGGCAGCGGCATTGCGATCCCGCATGGCAAGCTTGTCAATATCGACAAGATTGCTGGCATCTTCGCACGCCTTGAGACGCCGGTCGATTTCGAAGCGTTGGACGATCAGCCTGTCGATCTTGTTTTCCTGCTATTGGCTCCGGAAAATGCCGGTGCCGATCATCTCAAAGCCCTCTCGCGCATCGCACGCATGCTGCGTGATCCCGATGTGGTCGCAAAATTGCGCGGAACCCTTGATGCGCAGGCGCTTTATTCATTCCTGACGACGCAGCCGGCTTCAAACGCCGCCTGATTGTCTTATTCAATCAGATTGAAACCAATCAAAAGGCCGCAGTTATATCAACTGCGGCCTTGTTTGAGGTGGCTTTGAAGAGCCCGTTTTAATGCAACAGAACCGTGCGCAACTCATGCTCATGCGCACCCTGAAGTGCGGTGGCGCGCACATCGGAAAGCACGATCGGTTCACCGCTGGCGCCAAAAAGCGCCCATAATTCAAGGCCCGGCTCAATGGGGGGAAGGGCGGGGAAGCTGCGGGCAAGGTCGTCAGAACGGATCTTGCGCACATAGGCGAGTTCACCTTCACCCAGATGAGCGAATTCGTTTTCGGTGAGAATCTGTCTGTTCATGGTCTTAGCCTCCATTCTCGCGGCACATCATTTGCGACCATGCCACATCAGAGCTTCGTCTTGATAGTATAGCTTTTTTAACTGAACGAAACCTGAACGTTTTTCAGTCTTTAACAGCTATGTTGATTTTCTTGATCAGCCGTTCGGGTTCCGGGCGGTCGAGATCGACCGCGAGAAGACCGTTTTTGAGCTCGCAGCCCACCACACGCATGCCATCGGCCAGCACGAACACACGCTGAAACTGGCGTGCGGCAATACCGCGATGCAGATATTCGCGTTCGCTATCATCGCTCTGGCGACCGCGGATAACAAGCTGGTTGTCTTCCGTCATCACTTCGAGGTCGTCGCTCGCAAAGCCTGCGACGGCAAGCGTGATGCGTAGACGTTCTGAACCTGCATCGCCGCGCAGGCGTTCAATATTGTAGGGTGGGTAGCCGTCTCCGGATTTGGCAATCCGTTCCAGCGTCTTTTCCATCGTGTCGAATCCGAGCAGCAAAGGGCTCGAAAACGGTGTCATTCGTGTCATTGTATCAGTCCTTGATCAGAAGCGACCGTCACGAAGCAGACCCCTAAGGCATCTTGCTTCGATACCTGATATGGCTTGTGAAAAGCCGGACTTCAAGTGCTGAAGCTTGGGATAGTGATAAAACAGGCAAGGCTTGCGGGTTAGCTGCCAGTGTTGCTGGTCGGGCTCAACGCCGCGCTTTTGCCAATGCTGCGCCAAAGGCATTGGCAAAAAGCTCGCGATCATCGTGATGGAGGAAGCTGCCGATGGCCACGCCGTCATTGCGGCTTTCAACCCGCATGTCGGTAATACCGATATCGGGTTTTCGCGCCACGCGAAACCGGGTCCAGAACGGATTGAAGCGATGTTCCTTAAGCTTGCCGGAGGCGGCATATTGACGAATATGCAGCTCTGTGCGCGAGACAGAAATTTCTTCACGCACACGCGCCGCCCGATAATTGAGCCGAAACGCCAGATAGATTGCCAGAACATCGAGGCCGAAGAACCCGATGATCGGCCATGCGCCGATGGACCAGAACAGCAAAACGACAAAAAGCCAGCAGGCAATCAATGCTGCCATCAGAAGCTTGAAACCTTTGCGACCCAGCGAACGATAGGGCGTCAGCAGGGCTTTAAAAATCGGAGTGTCGAACCTGTCAGGCGTCGCGCCGTCTGGATGATGCATGATACCGGGCCTCTATGCTCTTGGGACCGGAACCTGACCAAGGGGGCTGCGTCAAGCTGCGGGTTGTTTTCCAGGAACGGACATCAGTATAGAGACAGAATGCAAAAGGCCAAAATCAAATCGCTCGTAAAATCTGCGACAGATACAGATACGATCCGCCGTCCGCGCCGTTTGGCGGGTACGCTTTATACCGCCGATGAAGTCCATGAGATTTTCCGCCGCTTTTCGATCCAGCGCCCGGAGCCGCAGGGTGAGCTTGAACACGTTAATGCTTTTACGCTTCTGGTGGCGGTTGTGTTGTCAGCGCAGGCGACGGATGCCGGTGTTAACAAAGCAACACGCGCATTGTTCGCCGTTGCCGATACGCCACAAAAAATGCGGGCTTTGGGCGAAGAGACGGTCGGTAATTATATCCGCACCATCGGGCTTTGGCGCAACAAGGCCAAAAACGTCATTCTTTTGTCTGAGGCGCTGATCCGCGATTATGGCGGGAACGTGCCGGGTGAGCGCGATGAACTGGTGAAATTGCCAGGCGTGGGACGCAAGACGGCCAATGTGGTGCTCAATATGGCTTTTGGCCAGCCGACCATGGCGGTGGATACACATATCTTGCGCATCGGCAACCGTATCGGTCTTGCGCCTGCCAAGACGCCGGATGCGGTGGAGGCGATCCTCGTGCGGGTTATTCCGTCAGAATTCATGCAGCACGCGCATCACTGGCTGATTCTGCATGGGCGCTATACCTGCAAGGCCCGCAAGCCCGAATGCGAGAAATGTGTGATTGCCGATATCTGCAAATATCCGGCCAAAACGTGCGATATCCCGGCAGCATTATTGCCACTTTAAGACTGTTAACGGCGCGAACGTTTCACCGGCTTGCGTTGCAGATGACAGACTTTGACGCGTGAGCCGTCCCGACCTCGTTTCCATGTGCAGCCTTCAGTCTTCGGCTTGCCTTCATAGATGTAAATCTTGCCACGGCGTTTCTTGTTGAACGTCTGGTTCGAGAAATCATGGCCGCCAACGCGCACATTCTTGCCGAAGCGCACTTCGGCGAAAGAAGGGGCTGAGGAAAGCATGAGTGCGAGAACGCACAGGATTGCCGGGATCAGTTTCATTGCAAGCCGCCTGACATAAGATTTGCATCGACTTTAGCGGCGACCGCGCTTTTTTCAAAGCGTGTTTTGTTTCAACGTGCGGGCGGGGAGAGGCGGCTTTGCTCGCGTTGTGAAATCGCCTTATGCAGATGGACCATCATGGTGGCGGCGAAAAGCGGGGTGAGCAGATTGAGAAGCGGCACTGCCATGAAGCCCGCAATCAATAGCCCCGCCAGAAAAATGCTGACGCCATAATGCGAGCGCAGTTCTTTGGCTTCCGCTTCGGAATGATGGCGCATGGCGGCAAACTCGAAAAACTCCCGGCTGAGCAGATAGGCGTTGATCACGAAAAAGGCGATCAGGTTGACGCCTGGCACGAACAGCAGGATCAGCGCCACGATATTGCCGATAATTACCACGCCGAGAAATTTAAGTGAGCTGATGATCGAGCGGCCAAGCGGCAGTGGCGTTCCGGCTGGATCGAGAGAATAATCCTCACGCTCGATGATTTCCGCGACGTCATCGAGGAAAAGACCGGCGATGAGGGCAGTGACAGGGGCGATCATCAGCGCAAGAACCAGTGCCAGGCCAAGTCCCGCCGCGATAGCTGCGACAATACCCAGCCATCCAGCCCATGCGGGCATGCCCGGCAGCAATTGTTCGAGCCATGGCCAGCCATAATTCAAGAAAATTTGACGGATCGATATCCATAAGCCGGCGAGCAGCAGGAGCGTCAACCCGAGCGTTTTCCAGAAAACTGAGCGGAATTCCGGTGTGAACAGGCGGCTGAGGGCCTTCAGGGCGGCATTTATGATCATTTTCGCCTCAGTTTCTGGCTTGGGATGAAAAGGAAATAGGAACAATCAGCGTCCGCCGCAAGCATTTCTCCCCATCCAACAAGCGTGTCGCGGGTAGCCAAATCCGTTGCAAAAGGCTAAACCCGCATCCACATTGGTCCCGATATGGTTAGAGCGCATCCCGAAAAATGTGAAACGATTTTCGGAATAAGTTGCGCTTAAAACGGATGGGTTGGGACTTTATAAAGGGGAGCCTTTCGCGTTCATGGCCACATATGACGTTCTTTGCATCGGCAATGCCATTGTCGATATTCTTTCGCGTAGCGACGACGCCTTTCTTCAAACCAATGGTATCGTCAAAGGCGCGATGAACCTGATTGATGCCGATCGCGCGGAACTGCTCTACAAGCGCATCAACGGTGCTGTGACCGAAATGTCGGGTGGCAGCGCCAGCAATACGGCGGCAGGTATTGCCAGTCTCGGTGGGCGTTCGGCCTATTTCGGCAAGGTGGCGACTGATCATCTGGGCCGCGTTTTTGCCCATGATATCCGCGCGCAGGGCGTGGCCTTCGACACGCGTCCGCTGGAAAATGATGCGACACCGACCGCGCGCTGCATGATTTTTGTGACGCCGGATGGCGAGCGTTCCATGAACACCTATCTTGGTGCCAGCGTCGAACTTGGACCGGAAGACATCGAGGCATCCAAGGTCGCGGATGCCAAGGTGACCTATTTTGAAGGCTATCTGTGGGACCCGCCACGCGCCAAGGAAGCGATCGTCATGGCCTCGAAAATTGCCCATGAGGCCGGGCGCAAGATGGCCATGACGCTGTCGGATCCGTTCTGCGTCGACCGCTATCGCGACGAGTTTCTCGAGCTGATGCGTAAGAAAACCGTCGATATCGTCTTTTCTAATGAAGAAGAGGCCAAGTCGCTTTACAAGACTGAATCTCTGGAAACGGCAATTGCTGCAATGCGCATGGATTGCGCGCTTTCGGTCATTACGCGTTCGGAAAAGGGAGCCGTTGTCATAACGCCCGATGAGACCATCGAAGTTCCGGCCATTGAGATCGAAGAGCTGATCGATACGACCGGCGCGGGCGATCTCTTTGCCGCGGGATTTCTCTCAGGTCTGACACAGGAGCGTCCGCTCAAAGAATGCGCAGAGCTTGGCGCTCTGGCGGCGGGCATCATCATTCAGCAGATGGGCCCTCGCCCACAGGCAAGCCTCAAAGATGCAGCCAAGCAGGCGGGACTGGCCTGATTTAATCGTTGTCCCGTACGATCTGGTCGCGCTTGAGTTCAGCTTCGGTGCGACCGGGTCGGCTTTTATAAACCGGCAGATTCCAGCCGAATGCAAGCGCGCCCCCGCGGACCAGAAAAGCAATCGAGCCTGCGCTGACGGCGCTGATGATCGGATTGATCGTGGTGGTGCTTTCCAGCACGACATAGACGCAGGCCCCAGCAAGGGCTGCTGAAACATAGATTTCGCGGCGCATGAGAACGGATGGCTCGCCAGCGACCATGTCGCGCAAGATGCCGCCGAGTGTCGCCGTGAAAATGCCGGTCACCAGAGCAACCCACGGACTGAAGCCAAGCGCGAGCCCCTTGGCAGCCCCCATGACGCTATAGGCAGACATGCCGATTGCATCGCACCACAAAAGCACACGATAGCGCGACTCGACCCGGTGGGCTGTGAAATAGACAAGAATGGCGGCTGATGTTGCGGCGAGAAGGTAGGCAGGCTCCTTTACCCAGAACACCGGCGCATCGCCCAGAATGAGATCGCGTATTGTGCCGCCGCCAATGCCGGTAATGTTGGCGAGAAAGACAAAGCCGATAATATCAAGCTGACGGCGTGATGCGGCCAGCGCGCCGGTTGCTGCAAAAATGAAAACACCGGCAAAATTGGCCCAATCGGAAATGTTCACACCGCACCTTCTTCAAGCACCCCGATGGGATGCTACTGTTGTAGAAAAAGCGGTGGAATGCTCCACCGCTTGAAAATCAGGCCATTAGAAATGCTAAAAAGATCAGTTCTGATCTTCGCTTTGCTCACTGGCAGGCGTGTCGGCTACGACCTTCGGTCCGCCCTTGGAAACACCGACCATGGCCGGGCGCAGAACGCGGTCGGCAATGGCGAACCCGGCTTGAACGACCTGCACCACAGTGTTGTTGGGAAGATCGGCATTGGGGACCTCGAACATGGCCTGATGGAAATTCGGGTCGAATTTCTCGCCTTCCGGTTCAAGCTTTTTCACACCATGGCGTTCGAGCGTCTGCAAGAGACCGCGCTCTGTGATTTCCACACCTTCGGCCAGTGATTTCAAATTGGCATCGCTTTCACCGGCGTCAGCGGGGATCGCGTCGAGCGCACGGCGTAGATTGTCGGAAACCGAAAGCATGTCGCGGGCGAAATTGGTCACTGCATAAGTGCGTGCATCCTGCACATCGCGCTGCGTACGCTTGCGTAGATTTTCCATTTCGGCGGCAACGCGCAGAAGCTGGTCTTTCAGCTCGCGATTATCGGCTTCCAGCGCGATAAGGCGGTTTGCGGTGTCGTCGATTTCCGCTTCGATCTCGTCTTCTGCGACTTCCGCACGCGCTTCCGCCTTACGGCTTTTCAGAAAATCGTTGGCAGCGCGGCTCAGCGCCTCGCGATCCTTCGGATTATTGATGTCGCGTTGCTCAAGATCGGGGTTTTGAGGCTTGTTCTTGTCGTCGGTCATAATACTGCTTCCGTCTTGAATAATACGTGAATAGTACGTGGGCTCGGATATCGAGTTTCGCGCCTTTAAAATCAAGGCTTAATTTCGGTTACCCCGTCAAGTCTGACATTTCCTCAAGCGTGTCGCCCAAAAGTGGGAACTGGTTTTGTGATAAAGGCATGCATAGAAACACAAACCTAACGCAGCAGCCGTGAGACGATCTGGGCGGTATAATCCACCATCGGCACGATACGGGCATAATTCAACCGTGTCGGGCCGATCACGCCGAGCGCGCCGATCACCCGTTGCTCGCTGTCGCGATAGGGTGCGACCACCAGCGATGATCCGGAAAGTGAAAACAGCTTGTTTTCCGAGCCGATAAAAATGCGCACACCGGAGCCGGTTTCGGCAAGGTCAAGCAATTGCACCATGCCATCCTTGGTTTCCAGATCATCGAACAGGTGGCGCAGGCGCTCGATATCTTCCTGCGCGTTGATGTTTTCCAATAGATTGGCGCGCCCACGTACAATCAATCGCGCCGGCTGATCTGCTCCTGCGCCACTCCACACCGCAAGCCCTTGTTCGACTAAGGCCTGCGAAAGCGCATCGAGTTCGCGCCTCGTTTCTTCCATAAGCGATTTGAGTGCATTACGGGTTTCCGACAGGGTTTGCCCATGAATATGAGCATTGAGAAAATTCGAGGCTTCGATCAGTTGCGAGGTGGAAATACCGGCGGGGAGGTCGATGACACGATTTTCGACATCGCCATTTTGCATCACCAGCACGGCAAGCGCGCGTGTCGGCTCAAGGCGCACGAATTCAATATGCTTGAGGGCGCCTTCGGCTTTTGTCGCGAGAACAAGCCCGGCACCGCGTGAGAGGCCAGATAAGACCTGACTTGCTTCAGTCAACAGGCTTTCGACCGAGTTGCCATTGCCAGCCGCCCGCACCTGCGCTTCGATGGAAGAGCGTTCACCGGGCGGCAAATCGCCCACTTCCAGAAAGGCATCAACGAAAAAGCGCAGGCCAATATGCGTTGGCAGACGCCCCGCTGAGATATGCGGTGCATAGATGAGGCCCAGATGTTCGAGATCGCTCATCACATTGCGGATGGTGGCGGGGGACAGCGTGTGCGGCACCAGTCGCGACAGGTTGCGTGAGCCGACAGGATCGCCGTCATTGAGGTAGCTTTCGACGATCAGCCGAAAAATTTCGCGCGAGCGCTGGTCGAGCGAATTAAGAAGCTGATGTTCTGGCGTTTTCATCATGGCGGATCAAATGTGCTTTCTAAACGGAACCTGAATATAAGCTTGTCGTGGCGGGCGTCAAAGGCTTTGGCACCCGTGAAAGTGCCAGGCGCGATGAAATCCCTTTCTATTTGCGGCGTCCCGGCCTAAAAAGCCGCACGGAAAACTGAATTTGAGGAATTGTTAAATGCGTCCATCCAAGCGTAGCGCTGACGAAATGCGTGCCGTATCTTTCGAGCGCGGCATCTCCAAACATGCGGAAGGCTCTTGTCTGGTCAAGTTCGGCGACACGCATGTGCTGTGCACGGCAAGCCTCGAGGAAAAAGTGCCGGGCTGGATGCGAAATTCCGGCAAGGGCTGGGTGACAGCCGAATACGGCATGTTGCCGCGCTCGACCGGTGATCGCATGCGCCGCGAAGCGGCAAGCGGCAAGCAGGGCGGACGCACGCAGGAAATTCAGCGCCTGATCGGACGCTCGTTGCGCGCCGTTGTTGATATGCAGGCTTTGGGCGAATTCCAGATTACGGTCGATTGCGATGTCATTCAGGCCGATGGTGGCACGCGCACGGCGGCGATCACCGGTGGGTGGGTGGCGCTGCATGATTGCCTGCGCTGGATGGAATCACGGCAGATGGTGCGTGTGGAAAAAGTGTTGAAAGACCATGTCGCCGCCATTTCCTGCGGTATTTATGAGGGCGAGGCTGTTCTCGATCTCGATTACGTGGAAGATTCGGCTGCCCAGACCGACAGCAATTTCGTTATGACCGGCTCAGGCGGCATTGTCGAAATTCAGGGCACCGCCGAAGGTGAGCCATTTTCGGAAGAAGAGTTTTCTAATTTGCTGCAACTGGCGCGCGGTGGCATCAATCGCCTCGTATCCTTGCAGAAGATGGCTGTCGCCTGATAGTAGAGGGCGCCTGATAGAGAAGGCGCCGCTCCATCCGCTTTGATTTAATGCTCGTCAGGAGAGGTCCGATCATGCAAGCGACCCGTATTCTTGAAACCGCGCTTTACGTCCGCGATATTGCCGAGGCGATCCGCTTTTATGGCGATATTCTGGGGCTGGAGCCGGTCGGGAAATCCAGTGATCGCAATGCGTTCTTTCGCTGTGGGGATGGCATATTGCTGCTGTTTAAGGCGGAAGAAACCCTGAAGCCGCCAGAAAGTGACGCGCTGCCGGTGCCGACCCATGGTACAAGCGGACCGGGACATGCCTGTTTTGCTGCCGAGCGCACGGAAATTGAAAACTGGTGCGCGCATCTGCAAAAGCATGGCATTTCAATTGAATCTGATTTCGAATGGCCCAACGGCGCGCGTTCGATCTATATTCGCGATCCTTCCGGAAATTCGCTGGAATTCGCCGAACCCAAATTATGGAACTAAGATGAGAGAACTTGAAAAAGGCAAGCTTATCGTGGCTTCGCACAATGCCGGCAAGTTGCGCGAATTCGACGGGCTGATCGGCCCTTTCGGTTTTGAAGTCAGCTCGGTTGCAGCGCTTGGTCTGCCCGAGCCGGACGAAACCGGCACGACTTTCGAGCAAAACGCCTATATCAAGGCGCTTGCGGCGGCAAAAGCCACGGGTCTGCCGTCATTGTCGGATGACTCTGGCCTGATGGTCGATGCACTTGATGGTGATCCCGGTGTCTATACCGCAGACTGGGCGGAAACAGAAAGCGGCAGCCGCGATTTCGCCATGGCGATGCAGAAGGTCGAAGACCTGTTGCGCGAAAAGGGCGCTACCACGAAAGAAAAGCGCAAGGCGCGGTTTGTGTCGGTGATTTGTCTTGCATGGCCAGACGGTGAGGCGGAATACTTCCGCGGCGAAGCCGAAGGCACGCTCATTTGGCCACCACGTGGCGATATCGGCTTTGGGTATGATCCTGTGTTTCAGCCTGACGGTTATGAAAAAACCTTTGGCGAAATGAGCGCGGATGAAAAGCACGGCTGGACGCCGGGTGACGCGTCTGCACTTTCGCATCGTGCGCGTGCCTTCAAGCTTTTCGCCGAGAAGAAACTGGGCGTCGTGGCGAGTGCTGCCGAATGAACCACCATTTTTCCCCATCCCACGACATGGCTGATATTCTGCCGATCGCTCGTAGTGATGGAGAAAGCGCGTTTGGTGTTTACGTGCATTGGCCGTTTTGTCTCGCCAAATGCCCCTATTGTGATTTTAACAGCCATGTCCGTCATCAGCCGGTAGATCAGAGCCGCTTTGCTGATGCCTTCAACCGCGAAATGGATAGCTTACGCGCCCGCACAGGCCCACGCACCGTCACCAGCATTTTTCTGGGCGGCGGCACACCATCTTTGATGCAGCCCAAAACGGTGGCAAGCCTGCTCGATGGTATTGCCGCGCGCTGGTCGGTGGCACCCGATATCGAGGTGACGCTCGAAGCCAATCCGACAAGTGTGGAAGCCGAACGCTTTCGCGGCTATCGTGCTGCGGGTGTCAATCGCGTCTCGCTCGGCATTCAGGCGCTGAACGATCCCGATCTGCGCCGTCTGGGCCGTATGCATTCGGTTGAAGAAGCAAAGGCCGCTATCCGGCTTGCGCGTGAGATTTTTCCGCGCCTGTCGTTCGATCTCATCTATGCGCGGCCCAACCAGACGCTTGAAGCCTGGCGCGCGGAGCTGAAGGAAGCCATCAGCCTTGCCGCCGATCACCTGTCGCTCTATCAGTTGACGATTGAGGAAGGCACGCAGTTCTATAATTTGTGGAAGGCCGGAAAACTCACCACGCCCGATCCCGATCATGCAGCAGCGCTCTATGAAGAGACGCAAAAGGTGACGGCGGACAATGGTCTTCCCGCCTATGAGATTTCCAATCATGCGGTTCCGGGGCGGGAATCGCAGCATAATCTCGTTTACTGGCGCTATGGGCAATATGTGGGCATCGGTCCCGGTGCGCATGGCCGTTTCGTGGAAAATGGCACCCGCACGGTGACGATCACCGAAAAACATCCCGAGACGTGGCTGGAAAAGGTCGAGAACCATGGCCATGGTATTATCGAGGAAGAATATCTGAAAGCCGATCAGCAGGGTGACGAGTTTCTGATGATGGGGTTGCGCCTACGCGAAGGCATCGACCTGGAGCGGTATCGCCGTTTGACCGGTCATGATATCGACCGCAAACGCCTTGAAAGGCTGGTCGCATCCGGCATGATCGAGCCGATGGACGGCCATTTCATCCGCGCAACGCCCGATGGTGCGCTGGTGCTGGATGCGCTTGTGGCGGATTTGGCGGCTTAGGAAAGATATGACTGAAATCAACGACGAGACGAAACGCGATTATGTGGTGGGTGGCACAACCATGCATGCCCGCCCCATTGAGCCTGCGCTTTATATCGTCTCGACCCCCATCGGCAATCTTGGCGACATGACCTTGCGGGGGCTGGAAACACTGGCAAGTGCGGATATCGTGGCTTGTGAAGATACCCGCGTTACACGCGTACTTCTGGACCGTTATGGCATTGTGCGTCGTCCTGTGAGTTATCACGAGCATAATGCCGATGCGGCGGGGCCGAAACTGATTGCAGCCCTTGCGGCGGGTAAAAGCGTGGCGCTGGTGTCGGACGCTGGTACACCACTGGTGTCCGATCCGGGCTTTCGTCTGGTTGGCGAAGCGCGTGAGGCGGGCTTGAAAGTCGTGCCGGTGCCGGGCGCATCGGCCATTCTGGCGGCACTGGCCGCATCGGGCCTTCCGACCGACAGTTTCATGTTTTGCGGCTTTTTGCCGGTCAAACACGGGCAGAAGCAATCGAAACTTGAAAGTCTTAAAAATATCGATGCGACGTTGGTGTTTTATGAATCGCCCAATCGTACCGCAACGACGCTTGCCGATATGGTTGCGGTGTTTGGTGAGAACCGTGACGCCGCGCTTTGCCGTGAACTGACCAAGGCCTATGAAACCATCGTCACCACATCTCTGGGCGCGTTATCGCAGCAGTTCGACGGTGAGGACCGTATTCGTGGCGAGGTTGTACTGCTGGTCGGTCCGCCTTCGGGTGAGAATTCACCGAAAAGCGAAGAAGAGGTCGATCGATTGCTCTTGTCGTTGGCTGAAGAATTGCCACCATCGAAGGCCGCCGGTGAAGCGGCACGCATGACTGGCGGGCAAAAATCGTTGCTCTATCAGCGTTTGATGCAGCTGAAGGCGAAAGCCTGATGAGCCAATTCCGCGAGAAAAAGCAAAAGGCTTTCTTTCGCGGACATAGCGCTGAGCGTTTGGCCGCATTGGCACTGATGCTCAAAGGCTATCGCATCGTTGCGCGGCGCTATCGCACACGGCTTGGCGAGATCGACCTCATCGCGCGGCGTGGTCGTCTTGTTCTTATTGTTGAAGTGAAAGCACGCGCCACGCTTGAAGCAGCGCACCTTGCCGTGACGCCTGAAGCCATGCGCCGTATCGAGGCGGCGGCTGATTTATGGCTGCAACGCCAGAGCGATTATGCTGAGCTTTCACTGCGCTTTGATCTCGTGGCCGTGTTGCCAAGACGCTGGCCAAAACATGTACCCGCTTTTTTCGCTTCCGGCTGTTACAGCTAAATATTTGTAAATCATATAAAATTTATGGGATATGATTTGCGGTAAACAGGAATGAAAATCTTCAAAAGTGCATTTTTGAGAAAAAGTGATGCTCCGCGTGATTTTCACGCGCAAGCCCGTTTCTTATAAAAATTACCTGCACGCGGAATAATGCTCCTGTCTTTCAAGAGGATTATGCCGTGTCTCAAGTGCCTGCCCGTTTACTGGCTGATTTTCCTGCCTTCTTCCGCGTTGCGGGCGAGGTTGTGGTGATCGTCGGTGGTGGCGAAGAAGCACTCAACAAGGCGCGCCTTGTGGCGCAAACATCAGCGCATCTGCGCATTGTCGCACCAATGCTTGAGCCGCATGTTGCCGATTTTATCATAAGCCATAGCGTGGAGCATGTGGCTGCACCATTTGCGGCCCAACATCTGGACGGAGCAAAGCTCGTCTTCGTCGCAACCGGCGATGAGGATCAGGACCGTGAAATTGCGGTCACCGCAAAGGCGCATAAAATCCCGGTCAATGTGGTGGACCGTCCGGCTCTTTGTGATTTTCTGACCCCTGCCATCATCAACCGTGCGCCCTTGGCGATTGCCATCGGCACGGAAGGCTCCGCACCCGTGCTGGCACAAATGGTGCGTGCGCGTATCGATGCCGCCTTTTCGCCGCGCCTCGGCGATCTCGCGCATCTTGCCGAAAGCTGGCGTCCAAAAGTGGAAAGGTTTTTGCCAAGAGGTTTGGCGCGGCGCACTTTCTGGCGGGCGTTTTTCACGGGCTCCGTGTCGCGTGCCGTCGAGCACGGAAATCTCGCACAAGCGCAGGCGCTTGCAGGTGATCTGATTGCGCAAAACTCTGTTTCCTTCGGCTATGTCTGGCTGGTCGGTGCGGGGCCTGGTGCGGAAGATCTTTTGACGCTGCGTGCGCATCGCGTGCTGATGGAGGCCGATGTCATCGTGCATGATGCGTTGGTACCCGAAAGCGTGATTGCCATGGGACGGCGTGATGCCGAGCGGCTGGCAGTGGGAAAACGCAAGGGCTGTCATTCCAAAAAGCAGAGCGAGATCAATGCGCTTCTGGTGCGGTTGGGACGCGAAGGCAAGCACATTGTGCGTTTGAAATCCGGCGACCCGCTGGTGTTCGGGCGTGCCGGCGAGGAAATGGCGGCGTTGCGCGACGCAGGCATTGGTTTCGAGGTCGTGCCGGGCATTACGTCGGCCTTTGCCGCGGCGGCTGATATGGAATTGCCATTGACCTTGCGCGGTGTCGCCTCCTCATTGGTTTTCACCACCGGCCACGATATGGCGGGCGATGTGCTTCCGGGCTGGGCCAAGCTCGCCGTCTCAGGCGCGACCATCGCCGTCTATATGGGGGCGAGTGTCGCTGCATCGGTCGCAAGCCGCCTGATTTCGGCAGGGCTGCATGAAGATACGGCTGTCGCGGTGATTGAAAATGCCAGCCGCAGCGACAAGCGGCTTTATCATGGCACATTGAAGGATTTGCCGGAGCTTGAGAAGCGCGCGCTTTGCGGGCCGGTCATGGTCATCATCGGTGACGCCGTTGCCGGCGCGGCAATCGGCAAGGCCCAAGCGCTGGCTCGCAAGCCGGTTGCGGTTGCTGCCTGATCAAGAGGAGTTTGAAAATGGTTGTAAAAGTTCTTACCGCAAACCGCCTCATCGATGGGCAGGCCGTGTGGCTTGGTGCGGACGGATCATGGCGGGAAACCATTGATGGGGCACTTGTCGCACGTCACACTGAGGCCATTACGGCGCTGGAGGCTTCTGGCAAGGCTGCGGGGCGCGCCAATCTGGTTGTCGATGTCAATGTCATCGATGTCGAGGAACGCGACGAAGGGCTTTATCCCATTCGCCTGCGCGAACGTATCCGCCTTTCCGGCCCTACCATTGTTACGCTTGGTCAACCGCATGGCTCCCAAAACTGGGAGCCGTCTCCACAGGGAAATCAGCCCACTGGACGGATTGCTGATCCTGCTTCGATGAGGAAAAGCCATGCGTAAACAGAGCCCGTTAAAGCACTTATCCTGATCTGATTACCGGAAAAGTCCCATGTATCGTTACGATGAATTTGACCGCGACTTCGTTGTGGCCCGCGTTGCACAGTTCAAGGATCAGGTCGAGCGTCGCCTATCCGGCGAACTGACGGAAGACCAGTTCAAGCCCCTGCGGCTGATGAACGGTCTTTATCTGCAATTGCATGCCTATATGCTGCGTGTCGCTGTACCCTACGGCACGCTGTCGAGCCGACAGATGCGCAAGCTCGGCCACGTTGCGCGTGTCTATGATCGCGGTTTCGGGCATTTCACCACCCGCCAGAACATCCAGTATAACTGGCCTGCGCTCAAAGACGTGCCGCAAATTCTCGAAGAGCTTGCTGAAGTCGAGATGCACGCCATCCAGACCTCGGGCAATTGCATTCGCAACGTCACTGCCGATCATTTTGCGGGGGCTGCCGCCGACGAAGTGGCCGATCCGCGCCCACTCGCCGAAATCCTGCGGCAATGGTCGTCGCTGCACCCGGAATTTTCCTATCTGCCGCGCAAGTTCAAGATCGCAATCGTCGGCTCCGATCATGATCGCGCCGCCATTCAGGTGCATGATATCGGCTTGCAACTGAAGAAAAATGCGAACGGCGATCTGGGGCTTGCCGTCTATATTGGCGGCGGGCAGGGGCGCACGCCGATGATCGCAAAGAAGATCAGAGATTTTCTGCCGCTCGAGGATATGCTGACCTATGTGACGGCGATCGTCCGCGTCTATAATCTTTATGGTCGTCGCGACAATAAATATAAGGCGCGCATTAAGATCCTAGTGCATGAAACCGGTGTCGAGGAACTGGTGAAGGATATCGACGCGGAATGGGAGCAGATTCGTTACGGTGAGTTGCAACTGCCGCAAAGCGATCTTGATGCCATTGAAAGCTATTTCCGTATGCCCGATCTGGGCCCGCGTCCAGAAGGTTGGGGCATTCTCGCCGCAACCCAAAAATCCGATCCGGCTTTCGACGCCTGGGTTAGGCGTAATGTCACGCCGCACAAGAACCCTGATTATGCGGTCGTCACCATTTCGCTAAAACCCATCGGCGGCATTCCGGGCGATGCAAGCGCTGAGCAGATGGAACTGGTGGCGGATATTGCGGAGACCTATTCCTTTGATGAAATCCGCGTCAGCCATGAGCAAAATCTTGTGCTACCGCATGTCGCCAAAGCGGACCTGCCAGCCGTGTTCGACCTGTTGCAGACCGATGGTCTGGTAACGCCGAATGCCGGGCTGATCACCGATATCATTGCCTGCCCCGGACTGGATTATTGCGCGCTGGCCAATGCCCGCTCCATTCCTGTGGCGCAACGCATTTCCGAGCGTTTTGGCGATCTTGAACGCCAGAGTGAAATAGGCGATCTCAAGATAAAAATTTCCGGCTGCATCAACGCCTGCGGCCATCACCATGTCGGCCATATCGGCATTCTGGGCGTCGAGAAAAAGGGCGAGGAGCTCTACCAGATTACGCTGGGCGGTTCGGCGGATGAGCATTCCTCAATCGGCGACATCACCGGACGCGGCTTTTCGTCTGAAGACGTGGTCGATGCCATCGAAACGCTGGTCGATACCTATCTGGACTTGCGCGAAAACGAAGCGGAAACTTTTATTGCTGCCTATCGCCGCGTCGGCATGGAGCCGTTCAAACGCGCGCTTTATGGCGAGGTGAGCCGTGCTGCCTGATCTTGATCAAAAGGCGCAGGCGAAGGCCCGTTTGCTTGAAGAAAGCCATGGTGCCTCCGCGCCGGAGGCAGTGATAGCGCTTGCCACCCACGATCTGTTTGCGGGGCGTATTGCGGTCGTCTCATCGTTTGGGGCGGAGTCGGCTGTGCTTTTGCATATGATCTCAGCAATCGATCGGGCAACGCCGGTGCTGTTTCTTGATACGGGAAAACATTTTCGCGCAACGCTCGATTATCGCCGCAACCTCGTGGATCATCTGGGCCTCACCCATGTGCAGGATATTCTACCGCTGGAAGACAGTGTGAAGGTGGATGATCCGTTCGGTGCACTGTCGATGACCGACAAGGATCGTTGCTGCTTCATCCGCAAGGTTGAGCCGATGGCGCGTGCGGTCGCACCCTTTGACGCGTGGATGACCGGACGCAAGCAGTTTCAGGCTTCGACCCGCAATGCACTGCCGGTTTTTGAATCGGTCGGTCCGCGCATTCGCATCAATCCGTTGGCGCGTCTTAAATCGGATGATTTGCAGGCCTATGCCAGAAAACACGATCTTCCCGTCCATCCGCTGGTGGCCCAAGGCTATCGTTCCATCGGGTGCATGCCCTGCACGCGACCTGTGAGCGAGGGCGAGGATCAGCGCGCTGGACGCTGGGCCGGATCGGAAAAGACCGAATGCGGCATTCACCTGGGTGGACTTGCCGATAACTTAAAGCGCATCCCGAAAAGTGTGTAACGATTTTCGGATAAGATGCGCGCGAGCAACAAACAGGTTTTTGGAGTTTTGGACCAGAAATGAGTGACCAGAAATGAGTGAAACGGCACCTGAAACAAAGCTCTGGTCGCAGCAGGGGTTTCGCGAGGACGATTATGTCTTTGCCGATGATTTGGAAGTGGCCGCCGATGCGCCGGCCGTGATCATTCCGCTTGCCGTCTGGCTCGGTCTTGATGAGGAACTGCGCCGCGCCTCCAACCGCCGTATCGGCGTGTCGGTGGCACCGGGCGAAAAGATCGAGCCGTTGCTGGATCGACTGGACGCGCTGCCGGTCATAGCACTGGAATTTCCCGCCTATACTGATGGACGTTCCTATTCCAAGGCGGAAGTTTTGCGCCGTGCAGGCTTTGAGGGCGAATTGCGCGCTTATGGCGATGTGCTGATCGATCAGGCAGCCTTGATGCTGCGCACCGGTTTCGACACATTGCAGGTGACAAATGCAGTCGCCCACAGACGGCTTGGCGAAAACCGCCTTGTCGACACACCCGGCTATTATCAGCCCGGTCGTGGCTCGGTGCTTGAGGAAGGCGGCTTTTCCTGGCGGCGCGTCAAATCTTCCTGATCATTTTATGGTTTTGCTTGATCGACTGATGGGGTAAGAGGCCGCATCAGGATTTTGGAGGCAGAACGTGATCCGCCATATTGTTTTCTTCAGCGTTAAGCCCGGTCAGGACATTGATGAGGTCCGCAAGGGCCTGGAGCGACTGGGCACCATTCCTTATTGCGACGTGTTCGAGGTTCTGCCCAATGCCAAGGTCGATCCGATGGGCAATGAGATTGATCTCGTCGTCTATGCCGAGTTCAAGGACGAGGATGCGCTGTTCGCCTTCAAGAAACATCCGACCTACGATGCCACAACGCAGCATGTGCGACCGATGCGCCAATTGCGTTTTTCGGCTGATGTTTTGGCAGACAAGGGCAGCAAGGGCTGAGTGTCAATCGACCTGCGGACGCTCCTGAAGCGGCAATCCGCCAAAAAGGTCCGGTTCGCTCGTGGTTCTGGCACGTTCTATATTGAGAAGTTTCAGCTTGGTCGCGGTCCCGCCCGCAGCCGAAAAACCGCCGACCTTGCCATTGGCGCCCAGAACGCGGTGGCATGGCACGATGATCGGAAACGGGTTTTTGCCAAGCGCATACCCCACCGCTTGCGAGAGGCTGACATCGCCCAACCGTTTCGCTATCGCGCCATAGGTGGTGGTTTCGCCAACCTTGAGTTCGGATATGATCGTATAAACCTTGCGGTTGAGATCGGGCTGCCCATCAAGCGCCAGTGGAAGATGCGAGAAATCCGGTGTTCCACCTGATAGCAGGGTTTTTATCTGGGCAATCGCCTCGCGAACGTAGTCTGGCGGGGAAATCGTTTCTGCGTCGGCAATTCGCTCTGTGAGCCGGTGGTGGATTTCAGTTTCATCAGCACTTCCTATTTCAACGCCGATAATTCTGGCTTTGCGCCAAGCAATGCCGCAAAAGCCGATCACGGTTTCAAAAATGCTGATTCCGGATGTTTCCATGTCTTGCAGGATAACATGGATTTTATCCATGAAAGCGATGACGTGCCGCAAAGTCGCAATATTTACAGCGGATGTTGCAGCGAAGCAGTTGAAGAACGCCACGAATAATGATTGTGTGACATCATCGGCCGGGTTTGTGGCGCGTTGCGTTCACGCCTTCAAATGGCCAGACAGATTGATGAGAATTTCCGGTGCAGTTTTACAATACCGGAGCCAAGGAATTTAAATGGACGATTATGAACGGTATGCCACAGGCTTGATGATCGTTTTCGGTGCGCTGATCATCGGCGGGCTCATGACGGCCAATCTCATACATGGCGATAAGGCCGGATTTCTTTTTGCACTGGGTGCGGCAGTGGTGAGCTGGTTTGCAGCCTTTGCGGTTCTGTTCGACAAGCCCCGGGTTTACGGCGTGATGATCGCCTGTGCCATCGGGCTGGTCGCAGCCTCCATTGGCGCTTACGTGACTTGATAATCGCGGATTATAAAAACAGCCCCGGTTTACCGGGGCTGTTTTGTTTCACAGATAGGGCGAATAGCACTGCCGTCTCGGACCGTAATTGGGCTGGAACGTATTGTCGTAAGCCCGATAGGAACGGTAACGGTTAAAGCACCAGCGCACATGCGGGTTGCCACCGCGATATCTGGGTGCCGGACGGTAATGCCGCGGGCGATAGCCGCGATCATCACGCCAATGGCGCGGCGGGGGGCGGTCGTAACGATAATGGCGGTAACGCGGTGGGTCGCGCCAGTTGCGTTCCGGCCATTGCTGCCATTCGCGATATTGTACATTCTCGATCGTGTTCTGTGCGCCTGAAACGGGCTTAGCCGCAATTACACCTGCCTGTGCAGGGCTACTCAGCGCAGGTAAGCTGAAGCCAAGCGTAAGCCCGAACGACAGGCAGGCGGCGAACAGGGACGACGCTATTTTCTTCATCGATTCCTCCTTCTCTTCACCCATAATTCCGAAAGGCCAGTTGCGACCGATCGCGTTATAACGCGTCATTCTCGCTCCCGCATTGTGGCGGGTTAGAGGCCTTGCGCGGTCACTATTTTTTCGCTTTGGCAACAGTCTAGTGATAGGCTTCGGGTGAGCTTTATCACACCGCGCGAGATTTGACATAAAGATATGTTTATGTCATTAAGCGGCTTCGCAATCAGGCATATGGAATACAGGCTAAATCCCCCATGGCATCTTCCCTTGACGATCTCTTTGGCGAAACCCCGGCAAAACCGGACGGTTCCGAGATTCTGGCAGCGCTCACCAAGGCTGCGCGCGAGCGTATTTTGATCCTCGATGGCGCCATGGGAACACAGATTCAAGGCCTGGGTTTTCACGAAGAGCACTTTCGGGGCGAGCGTTTCGAGGCGTGTGATTGCCAGTTGCAGGGCAATAATGATCTGCTGACGCTGACGCAGCCAAAGGCAATCGAGGAAATCCACTATGCCTATGCCATGGCCGGTGCGGATATTCTGGAAACCAACACCTTTTCATCGACGACCATTGCGCAGGCCGATTACGGCATGGAAGATGCCGTCTATGAGCTGAACCGCGATGGCGCACGTCTGGCGCGACGCGCTTGCCTTCGCGCCGAGCAGAAGGATGGCCGTCGCCGTTTTGTGGCGGGGGCTCTGGGGCCGACCAACCGCACCGCTTCGCTGTCGCCGGATGTCAACAATCCAGGGTTCCGTGCTGTCACGTTCGATGATCTGCGCATTGCCTATGCCGAGCAGATCAGGGGATTGATCGATGGTGGTTCCGACATCATCCTGATTGAAACCATTTTCGACACATTAAATGCCAAGGCTGCAATCTTTGCGGCGGAAGAAGTGTTCATCGAAAAGGCCATTCGCCTGCCGGTAATGATTTCCGGCACGATCACCGATTTGTCCGGCCGCACGCTTTCGGGCCAGACGCCGACGGCGTTCTGGTATTCGCTGCGCCATGCAAGGCCGTTCACCATCGGGCTTAACTGCGCGCTGGGAGCGAACGCTATGCGCGCGCATCTCGCCGAAATCTCGTCGATCGCTGATACGTTCGTCTGTGCCTATCCCAATGCGGGTCTGCCCAATGAATTTGGGCAATATGACGAAAGCCCGGAGGCCATGGCCGCGCAGATCGAAGATTTTGCGCGCGAAGGGCTGGTCAATGTGGTTGGCGGGTGCTGTGGCTCGACGCCCGATCATATCCGCGCCATTGCCGCAGCTGTGGCGAAACACGAACCGCGCAAGCCGGTCAAGCTTGAACCCTTGATGCGCCTGTCGGGCCTTGAACCGTTCACCCTGACCAAGGATATTCCCTTCGTCAATATTGGCGAGCGTACCAATGTGACGGGCTCTGCACGGTTCCGCAAGCTGATCACCGCAGGCGATTATTCGGCTGCTCTCGTCGTTGCCCGTGATCAGGTTGAAAATGGTGCACAGGTTATTGACATCAATATGGATGAAGGCCTGATCGACAGCCAGAAGATCATGGTCGAATATCTCAACCTGATTGCCGCAGAACCCGATATTGCGCGTGTGCCGGTGATGATCGATAGTTCCAAATGGGACGTGATCGAGGCTGGGCTCAAATGCATTCAGGGCAAGGGCATCGTCAATTCGATCTCGCTGAAGGAAGGCGAGGAAGCCTTTCTGCATCATGCGCGTCTGGTGCGCGCCTATGGTGCGGCGGTCGTCGTCATGGCGTTCGACGAAACGGGCCAGGCAGACACTGAACAGCGCAAGGTCGAAATCTGCGCCCGCGCCTACAAGATATTGACCGAGCAGGTCGGCTTTCCGCCCGAAGATATCATCTTCGATCCCAATGTCTTTGCGGTTGCGACCGGCATTGAGGAGCACAATAATTACGGCGTCGATTTCATCAATGCGACGCGCCGCATCACCGAAACCCTGCCGCATGCGCATATTTCAGGCGGTGTGTCGAACCTTTCATTTTCTTTTCGCGGCAATGAACCGGTGCGCGAGGCGATGCATGCCGTCTTCCTTTATCATGCCATTCAGGTCGGTATGGATATGGGCATCGTCAATGCGGGCCAGCTTGCCGTCTATGACACCATAGACGCGGAGCTGCGCGAGGCCTGCGAGGATGTGGTCCTCAACCGGCGTGAGGATTCAACCGAACGCTTGCTGGAAATCGCCGAACGCTATCGTGGCACGGGCGGGAAAGAAGCTAAGGCACAAGATCTATCATGGCGTGAATGGAGCGTTGAAAAGCGCCTGGAGCACGCGCTTGTCAACGGCATTACCGAATATATCGAGGCCGATACCGAAGAAGCGCGCCTTGCCGCCGCGCGTCCGCTGCATGTGATCGAAGGTCCGCTGATGGCGGGGATGAATGTGGTCGGCGATCTGTTCGGCTCCGGCAAGATGTTCTTGCCGCAGGTGGTCAAATCCGCGCGCGTCATGAAACAGGCGGTGGCGGTTCTTCTGCCTTATATGGAAGAGGAAAAGCGGTTGAGCGGCGGTGAGGGTCGTCAGAGTGCCGGCAAGGTGCTGATGGCAACCGTGAAGGGCGATGTGCACGATATCGGTAAGAATATCGTGGGCGTTGTTCTTGCCTGCAACAATTACGAAATCATCGATCTTGGCGTGATGGTGCCAACACAGAAGATACTTGAGACGGCGCGCACTGAAAATGTCGATATTATCGGTCTTTCAGGGCTGATTACGCCCTCGCTCGATGAAATGGTGCACGTCGCATCCGAAATGGAGCGCGAAGGCTTTGACATTCCGCTTTTGATCGGCGGGGCGACCACCAGCCGCGTGCACACGGCAGTGAAAATACATCCGCGCTATGATCGTGGGCAGGCGGTCTATGTGATCGATGCCAGCCGTGCGGTGGGTGTGGTGTCCAATCTGTTGTCGCCGGAAAACAAGAACGGTTATATTGACGGTGTCAGAACGGAATATGCAAAGGTGGCCGCCGCCCACGCCCGCAACGAAGCCAACAAACAGCGGTTGCCACTGTCGCGGGCGCGCGACAATGCGGTCAAGGTTGACTGGTCGGACTATCAGCCGCCAAAGCCAAGCTTTTTAGGCACAAAGACTTTTGACGATTACGATCTGGCCGAAATCGCCCACTATATCGATTGGACGCCGTTCTTCCAGACATGGGAGTTGAAGGGTCGCTATCCGGCAATTCTGGACGATGAAAAACAGGGTGAGGCGGCGCGCGCGCTGTGGAACGATGCGAAGGCGATGCTCAAAAAGATCATCGACGAAAAATGGTTCACGCCCAGCGCCGTGATTGGATTCTGGCCTGCAAACGCCGTCGGCGATGATATAAAACTCTTCACCGATGAAAGCCGTTCTGAAGAATTGGCGACCTTCTTCACGCTGCGCCAGCAACTGAGCAAGCGCGATGGCCGTCCCAATGTGGCGATGTCGGATTTCGTGGCGCCCGAGGCAAGCGGTAAAAAAGATTATGTCGGCGGCTTCGTGGTGACGGCAGGTATTGGCGAGATCGCCATTGCCGAACGTTTTGAGCGTGCAAATGACGATTATTCGTCCATTCTGGTCAAGGCGCTGGCCGACCGTTTTGCAGAAGCCTTTGCCGAGCTCATGCACCATCGCGTGCGAAAGGAATTCTGGGGCTATGCGCCCGAGGAAGACCTTTCCAACGATGATCTGATCCACGAAAAATATGCCGGTATCCGTCCGGCTCCCGGCTATCCGGCGCAGCCCGACCACACGGAAAAGGCCACTCTGTTCCGCCTGCTTGATGCCACGAACACCACCGGCGTGGAACTGACGGAAGGTTTTGCGATGTGGCCGGGATCATCAGTGTCGGGGCTCTATATTGGGCACCCGGATAGCTATTACTTCGGTGTTGCCAAGGTCGAACGCGATCAGGTCGAGGACTATGCGAGCCGCAAGGGCATGTCCTTGATGGAGGTCGAGCGCTGGCTGGCGCCGATCCTCAATTACATCCCAAGCGATGTGAATGAGGAAGCTGCCTGAGCGATAGAATTGCCGGTTTGACCGGCACTTTTTGCTTGATTGTTCCAACAGCGTTCGCGGCAGGTCGGGTTGTCCGGCCATGCCGACAGGGCAATTCCGACCAAGGCACCGTCACAGGCCTGCATCGACATGCCCTGAATGAGCGCGCCGTCAAAGCGGGCAAGGAATGTGTATTCGTGTCCGGTGCATATTCGCCCATACCTTGTGGCAACATCAAAACGTATCTTGCCGAATGGCTGACTGACAATCAGCCCCCGGAGCCAAGATCTGTGATCTCCCGGCTCGGGCATGCCGATGAAATGGCGGATGTAAATCCCTTCCTTTTCGCAGGATGCGCGTTGGACCACGGGACAGATGATCGATGTGATCGGCGGGGTGCATTTGTGAAAAGGTTTTCTGATCAGAAAGCATCCCACAACAACGATGGCGCTTCTCCGTGGCCATATTCCAATTTATATTTTAGGAAAATACGATCAATTGACAAATATGCGTTTTTTGAAACAGACGCATGATCTTGGAATCAATCCTTGTAGAAGAGACCGGTAAAACATGCTATTTATAGTATGCAGGATACGGTTTGATTATCCCTTAGGTTGTATAAGTCATAATTTAAAAACAAGTTAGGGATGGCAGCCATGAAATGGGACTTCTTATGCGATGCCATGCAGTCAGCCGACAATGCAGACCAGTTATTTGAATACGTAAAGGATTTTGCACACGAAATCGGCTTTCAGCATGTTTCTTATATCATGTCGGTTCCTTCGTTGAACGGGACAGTTAAATGGGTGTTGCACGAGGATATGCCAGACGGATGGCGTGATCTTTATGGCGATAAGAAATATGTCGAAATCGATCCACTGATCCGGCTCGGGCTAAATAGTATCGAGCCGTTGATCTGGTCGCAGAAGCTTTATACCGATGCGCCGAAATTATGGGCCGATGCGCTAAGCTTCGGGTTGAAAGTCGGTATCTCGCAGCCTTGCTGGGCAGCGCAAGGGGTGTTCGGGATGTTGACGCTCCTGCGCACTGGCCCAGCGCTCACAGAGGGTGAAATTGCCTTGCTGCGGCGGCAATTGCAAATGATCACCAATATACTGCATCTGTCGATGTATGAACTGGTGGACGTGCCACATATCAACCGCGCCAATGAAGTCTGCCTGACCGCACGTGAACGCGAAATCCTCCGCTGGACCAGCGAGGGCAAGACAGCCGAAATCATCGGCGCAATTCTCAATATTTCTACCCGCACCGTCAATTTTCATATCAGCAACGTGCTCACGAAACTGGTTTCGGTCAACAAGGTGCAGGCTGTTGCCAAGGCGCGTACATTCGGCCTTCTGTAATCTCCCCCAATGTCCGGCGGCGGTTTGGCCAGTTGGATGTTTTCTCGCCCCCGATCTCTCAACATAATACTATAAGATCTATAGGATTTTCTATTGCTTGACGGAAAAATCGTGTTTTAAAATCGGCGCAAGTTTGTTCTGCCCGCAAGAGAAAGTCTGCAAGTTTTTAGCGCTCTCGGCCCTTAATACGCGAAAGCATTCTTTCCCTTTTCTTCCTCTTTTCACGACAATATCGGCCATCATGTTTCGGTGCTGTTTGCCGGAGCATCCAGTCTGAGCCGGATGAAAGCAATGCTTCCCCCTCCCGCCAGTATCGAGTTTAGGACCTGACACTAGAGCGTATCCGGAAAAGCGTGAAACGGTTTTCGGGATACGTGTTCAAGCAAAGCCGGTCTCCGGGAGAAAATGACGTGCATCACGCATCGCTTGCCAAGAACCTGACGCATCTGCAACGTCTTGAAGCAGAGGCAATCCATATCTTCCGGGAGGTCGCGGCCACTTTCTCCAATCCGGTCATGCTTTATTCGGTGGGCAAGGATTCGTCTGTCATGCTGCATCTTGCGATGAAGGCGTTTTATCCTGCTCCGCCGCCTTTTCCGTTCCTGCATGTCGATACGACGTGGAAGTTTCGCGAGATGATCGAATTTCGCGATTCCCAGGCGCGTGAAAAGGGCATTGATCTGCTGGTGCATATCAATGAAGACGGCGTGCGTGACGGTGTCGGTCCCTTCAGCCATGGCTCCAATGTCCACACCCATGTCATGAAGACGGTAGGGCTGCGTCAGGCGCTCGATAAATATAAATTCGATGCTGCCTTTGGCGGTGCGCGGCGCGATGAGGAAAAGTCGCGCGCCAAGGAGCGTATCTTTTCCTTCCGCAATGCACAGCACGGCTGGGACCCGAAAAACCAGCGCCCGGAAATGTGGAAGATTTATAATACCCGTGTGGCAGCGGATGAATCGATCCGCGTCTTTCCGCTCTCCAACTGGACTGAGCTCGATATCTGGCAATATATCCTGCAGGAAAACATCCCGATTGTGCCGCTTTATTTTGCCGCCCGCCGCCCGGTGGTCGAACGGGACGGCATGCTGATCATGGTCGATGATGCGCGCATGAAGCTTCAACTCGGCGAAAAAGTCGAGAAGCGGCTGGTGCGTTTTCGCACTCTTGGCTGCTATCCGCTGACCGGCGCGATTCAATCGAACGCCGACACACTGTCGGGCATCGTTGAGGAAATGCTCATCGCCCGCACCTCCGAGCGTCAGGGTCGCGCCATTGATCGCGACGAATCCGGGTCTATGGAAAAGAAAAAGCGCGAGGGCTATTTCTGATGAATGCTGTCATAAAACCCTCTGAGACGAATGCTGCCGTCAGTGATTATCTTGCTGATCAGGAGCGAAAGACGCTGCTCAGGTTCCTCACCTGCGGCTCTGTCGATGATGGTAAATCCACGCTGATCGGACGGCTTCTTTACGACACCAAGCTGATTTTTGAAGACCAGCTTGCAAGTCTCAAGAATGACAGCCGCAAATTCGGCACCACCGATGATGATTTTGATTTTGCGCTTTTGGTTGATGGTCTAGAGGCCGAGCGTGAGCAGGGCATCACCATCGATGTCGCCTATCGCTTTTTCTCGACCCCGCGCCGAAAATTCATTGTCGCCGATACGCCGGGCCATGCGCAGTATACCCGCAATATGGCGACTGGTGCTTCCACGGCTGACCTCGCCGTGGTGCTGGTCGATGCGCGTCAGGGCATTCTGACACAAACGCGCCGCCATTCCTTCATCGCCTCCGTGTTGGGCATCCGGCATGTCGTACTGGCGGTCAACAAGATCGATCTGGTGGATTTTTCACAAGACGTATTCGATGGTATCGTTGCCGATTACACGGAATTTGCTGGTTCGCTCGGCTTTACATGCATCCAGCCGATTCCGCTTTCGGCGCGGTTTGGCGACAATGTCACCGCATCTTCGTCGCGCATCGGCTGGTACGAGGGACCCCATCTGCTCGAGCATCTGGAAAGCGTGCGTATCGATACGGCCGTGGCTGAAAAGCCGCTCCGCTTTCCGGTGCAATATGTCAATCGTCCCAATCTCGATTTTCGCGGGTTTTCCGGTACGGTCGCGTCTGGCACGATTGCAGCAGGCGACAGCATCGTGGTCGCCAAATCCGGCAAGACATCGCGCGTCAAGCGCATCGCCACCCATGACGGCGATCTTTCGCGCGCCTCGGAGGGACAGGCGGTGACACTGGTTCTTGAAGACGAGATCGAGGTTTCGCGCGGCAATATGCTGGTGGGGGCGGAAGCGCGACCGGAAGTGGCGGATCGTTTTGCGGCAAAACTTGTGTGGTTTGGCGAAGAGGCGTTGCAGCCGGGGCGCTCCTATTTGCTGCGCACGGAAACCGATCAGACGCCGGTGAGCGTCAATGACATTGCCTACCGCATTGATGTCGAGAGTTTTGCGCAGGAAGATGCGGCGCATCTCGCACTCAACGAGGTTGGTCTTTGCCATCTGCAAACTGTCGAGCCGATTGTCTTCGACGCCTATGCCGATAATCGTGCGACTGGAGCATTCATTCTGATCGACCGGTTGACCAATGCAACGATTGCTGCCGGTATGATCGATCATACGTTGCGGCACGCAACGAATGTGCATCTGCAAGCCTTCGATCTCAACAAGCAGCTTCGCGCCGCGCAAAAATTCCAGAAACCGGCGGTATTGTGGTTTACCGGTCTTTCTGCTTCCGGAAAATCAACCATCGCCAACCGGCTCGAACAGCGTCTGCATGCGCTGGGCAAGCATACCTATCTGCTGGACGGCGACAATGTCCGCCATGGCCTTAACAGCGATCTGGGTTTTTCCGATGACGACCGTGCCGAAAATATTCGCCGGGTTGGTGAAGTGGCAGGCCTTATGGCCGATGCAGGGCTGATTACGCTGGTGTCGTTCATTTCACCGTTCCGCTCCGAGCGCGAGCGGGTGCGGGCGCGATCGCCGGAAGGCGAATTCATCGAAATCTTTGTCGATACGCCGATTGAGGAATGCATGGCGCGTGACCCGAAAGGGCTTTATGCGCAGGCGCTACGCGGGGAGATCAAGGCCTTTACCGGTATCGATTCGCCCTATGAAGCGCCGCTTGACCCCGAGCTGCGTCTGGAGACGAGCGGACGCGGCATTGACGAATTGGTTGCGCAGGTGGAAAAGTATCTTGCCGAACGTGGTATCATCGGCAGTTATGGTAGCGATTCCTGGTCGATTTGAACGATGAACATAAAAGCCTCCGCCAAAGCCGCTTCGAACGGCGCAACAATGCTCGGTCCGCTGGAAGATGCGGTGCTTGAAGCTGGTCGCATCATCATGAAGCATTACGTCAATGGTTGCGCGGTCGTGCACAAGCACGATCTTTCGCCTGTAACCGAGGCCGACCATGCCGCCGAGGCCATCCTTCTGGCCGCCATTGCAATCGCGTTCCCCGATGTTCCTGTCGTGGCGGAGGAAGAAGTCGCCGCCGGTCGCATGCCTACAACGTTGGGGCGGCGGTTTTTGCTGGTGGACCCCCTGGATGGAACACGGGAATTCCTGCAGCGCAATGGGGATTTTACCGTCAATATAGGCTTGATCGAGGATGGCGCTCCGGTGGCGGGGCTGGTCTATGCCCCGGCGCGCAACCAGCTTTTTGTCGGCGCTGGTCATTTTGCGGAAGAAGTGACGACAAATGCCGACCATCAGGTGGAAAAGCGGTGCGCGATCCGGGCGCGGGTTGCGGGCGAGACGCGCATTGCGGTGTGCAGCCGTTCGCATGATACGCCTGAGACTGAAAGCTTTTTGCACGATAACCAGATTTCCGACCATGTATCGGTGGGGTCATCGCTTAAGTTCTGCCTGATCGCACGAGGCGACGCGGATATTTACCCTCGCTTTTCCCCGACCATGGAATGGGACACGGCAGCGGGCGACGCGGTGCTGCGCGCAAGCGGAGGCATGACAACGTGCCTCGACGGCCATCCGCTAAACTATGGTCAAGGTTCTGGAGAAGGTGTTGGGGGCTTTGCCAACCCGCATTTCGTGGCCTATGGCGCAGGGGATGCGCCTGCTTTCTCAAGATCTCGGACCTGATCCGCGGGTATTTGCTCTGCGGCTTGCAAATTGTGGCAAAAAAATCAGATGAACGCACTTGCAGCCTGCATGTTGCGGCGCTATAAGCCGCCGCATTGGTCGCGCTCGCGCGCAAGACCATTGGTTCGGAGTGTAGCGCAGCCTGGTAGCGCACGTCGTTCGGGACGACGGGGTCGGAGGTTCGAATCCTCTCACTCCGACCAAACAAAATCAAAAATTTGCCTTTTGTTTGAGGGGCTGTTCGGACCGCTTGCGAACCGAATGCGTAAAAACCGTTCACAAAAATCAGTTGTTTGTCGTAATGGCGCTGGTGATTGTCTTGTCGATAGCAACAGATATACGGTTGTCCGACCCGTAGGCGACATAGATGGCCAGCAATGCGGCAACCAGCGGCGTGGCCAATACCGCACCGCGAAGAGCTGGTTCGACTATTGATGAGCGCTTTTTCCGCAAAGATTTATTTTCTTGTTCCATGTTGGCATTAACACGGCATTTAGCTTAAAACCGCGTGAACGGTCGTGGTTAAAAATTGGTAGCCTCGCATTCGAAGCTGAAGGTCTGGTCTGGTTTTGCGCGTTTGTCTTCTTGCGAACACAGGCGAGTCGCCCTGATATCCGTTGTTTGAAGCGTTCCATAAACTTACACAGCATCTGCTTCATGTCTGGGTATGCTTTAGGCTATAGGCATTGCGTAAACGAAGGTTGATTTCTCCGGCAAACCGGCGAAATTAGCTTGCAAACAGAATTTCATCGCCGGGATCGCCATGCAGCTCACAACACGCCACAATACCATTCTGGAAATTGCCCGCAGGCGGGGACAGGTTCTGGTTGATGATCTCGCCGCTGAATTCAATGTGACACCGCAGACCGTGCGCAAGGATCTTAATGATCTTTGCAGGGCGCGTCTGCTGCGGCGCATCCATGGCGGGGCGCTTTATCCCTCCGGCGTTGAAAACATGGAATATGAAGCACGCCGTCGCATTGCAGCCCATGAAAAAGAAGCCATCGGCAGGGCGGCAGCTGAAATCATTCCGGATGGAGCATCGCTGTTCATCAATATAGGCACAACCACCGAGGCGGTCAGCCATGCGCTTATCGGCCACAGCCAGCTGATGGTCATCACCAACAATATCAATGTTGCCAATATCCTGCGCGTCCACACTGCGATTGAGGTGGTGATAGCAGGCGGTATGGTGCGCGCCTCCGATGGAGGCATCGTCGGCGAGGCTGCGGTCGATTTCATCCGCCAGTTCAAAGTGGATTATGCGATTATCGGTGCCTCCGCCATGGACGACGACGGCGCACTGCTCGATTTCGATTTCCGCGAGGTGAAGGTTGCGCAGGCCATCCTTGCCAATGCGCGCCATGTGATTCTCGTTTCCGATGCGACCAAGCTTGAACGGACCGCGCCGGTGCGTATCGGCGATATTTCGCAAGTTCATACATTTATCACCGACCGCTGCTCCTCGCCGCAATTGCGCAAGCTGTGCTTGGATCATGATGTCAGGCTTATCGAAACGCTGGCGGGAACCGGCGATACGGAAACAGATATCTAGTTTCGTTTTGTTTTCGATTTACTTTCGTATGAAATTTATTATATTCATTTGCGGGTAAAGGCTGAATTATCAGGGTTCACCGGCATGCAGCAAAAAACATTCGATATTTTCGTGATTGGCGGCGGCATCAATGGCTGCGGTATCGCGCGGGATGCGACAGGGCGCGGCTTTTCGGTTTTTCTCGCGGAAATGAACGATCTGGCCAGCGGTACGTCATCGCGGGCTACAAAGCTCATTCATGGCGGCTTGCGTTATCTGGAACATTACGAGTTTCGTCTGGTGCGTGAAGCGCTGATGGAGCGCGAGGTTCTGTGGGCCAATGCCCCGCATATCATTCATCCGATGCGGTTCATCCTGCCTTATCACAAGGGCGGGGTGCGTCCGGCATGGCTACTGCGACTGGGCTTGTTCCTCTATGATCATCTGGGCGGACGCAAGAAACTTCCTGCCACAAAAACGCTGGATATGCGGGTCGATCCGGCGGCAAAGCCCTTAAAGCCGCTTTTCACCAAGGCTTTCGAATATTCCGACTGCTGGGTGGATGATGCGCGTTTTGTGGCGCTGACGGCGCGTGATGCCGCCGATCGCGGTGCGCAAATTGCCACGCGCGCACGGGTGGTTGCGGCGCGTCGCGATAAGGACGGCTGGACGGTGACGGTTGAACATGCCGATACCGGTGAGCGTGAGGAGGTTCGTGCCCGCCTTCTGGTCAATGCGGCTGGCCCATGGGCTGATCGCATCGTTCAGGGTGTCGAGGGCGACCGGCAGTTACACAATGTCCGTCTGGTGCAAGGCAGTCATATTGTCGTGCGAAAAAAATTTGAGGACCCGCGCGCCTATTTCTTCCAGAACAATGATGGGCGCATCATTTTCGCCATTCCCTATGAAGATGATTTCACCCTTATCGGCACAACGGATCAGGATTATACCGGCGAGCCGGACAAGGTTGCGATCACCGAAGCCGAGACAGATTATCTGTGCGCGGCTGCGAGCGAATATTTTGCTGAAGCCGTTCGCCGCGACGATATAGTGTGGACCTATTCCGGTGTGCGACCGCTTTATGATGATGGGGCCAGCACGGCACAGGAAGCTACGCGCGATTATGTGTTGAAGGACGACGCGCCGGAAGGGCTTGCTCCGCTCATCAACGTTTTTGGCGGCAAACTGACCACGGCGCGCAGGCTTGCCGAGCACATGCTGGAAAAAATCGAGCACCATCTGGGTAAGAAGGGTGCACCGTGGACGCATGCGGCGGCTCTTCCGGGTGGCTCTTTCCGCGCGGTGGATTTCGAGCTGGAATTGCAGAAGCTATGTGCTGCCTACCCTTTTCTCTCTGTAAGTCATGCCCGTCGTCTGTTCCGTCTGTATGGCACCTGCGTTGAAAGGGTGCTGGGGCAAGCGGCGTCGCTTGAGGCGCTTGGACGCCATTTTGGTGCCGATCTTTATGAAGCTGAAGTACGCTATCTGATGGCGCATGAATGGGCACGGAGTGCCGATGACATCTTATGGCGGCGCACGAAGCTCGGCCTTCGCTTCGATGGAGAACAAACGGCGGCGCTGAAAGCGTTTATGGCAGAGGACCCATCCTGATTTATTGGGGTCGTTAAATTGGCAACTAAAGATTGGAATTTTTTCAGTCCATATTCTATGCTAGCATAAGCATATATTTAATAGATACTTCGAGGAAATTTTAAGAATATTTTTAATGCTCGGTGCGGGTAGGGTCAGCCCTCCATTGTCGTTCGATAGATGGACTGAATCTTTCGAACGACAAGTGTCTGCTCTTGCCCGCACCGGCATAAAATTTACTGCCTGACACCCTATTTTGATGTGATGATCTGAACTTGCGGCCGATGAATATTTCTTCGGTTCACTTTTATCTTCCGTCAGACAGCGCTTGCCAGCCTGACCACGACTTGTCATTATCTCTCCAGTCAGCGGTCACAAGCCTCTGGGAGGAAAAGATGGGCACGCCGCAAGAAAAAACGCATGCGGACCGTATTCTTTCTGCGATTCATACCGGTGGCTCGGCGCGCTCTGCGTTGGTTGCCTCGTGGCAGCGCTCCGCCGAACTACACAAGCTTGATCCTGCAGATCAGGGTTGCGTTCACACACTTTCCGAATACGAGTTTCGCGAAGCGCACGGGCATATTGAGCGGCTGGTCAGCGTGGCGCAGGCCAGTATGGACCGGCTCTACCTGGCGGTTGGCGGGGTTGGATGCTGTGTGCTTCTGGCTGACAGTCAGGGCGTGCCGGTCGAGCGGCGCGGTGCTGTCAGTGACGACGATACCTTCTATCGCTGGGGCCTTTGGACGGGCGCTGTCTGGAGTGAGCAAAGCGAAGGCACCAACGGGATCGGCACCTGCATTGTCGAGCAACGGGCGCTGACGATCCATCGCGACCAGCATTTTCATGCGCGTAATACCGGGCTTTCCTGCACCGTGGCTCCGATCCACGATCATCAGGGTCGCCTGATGGCAGCGCTTGACGTTTCCTCCTGCCGGGCCGACCTGACGGAGGCTTTTGCACAATTGATTTCAGTGGCTGTGATAGATGCGGCGCGGCGCATTGAGGCTGAAAACTTCCGACAGGCCTTTCATGATTCGCGTATCATGCTGGCCCCCAGTGCGGATCGGACCGGCAGTGCATTGATCGCGGTTGACCGGGACGACCTGGTCATCGGCGCCACCCGGGCCGCGCGGCTTGCGCTCAATCTTGATGATGCGGCTCTTGCGGTGCCACTTCCTGCCGCCGATCTACTTGGCTGGCATGCCGATCCTCGCGAGGATATGGCCGAATCCGAGCGTAGCGTCATTCTGCGTGCTCTTGCGCGGGCGCAAGGCAATATTTCCGCGACTGCTGGCCTTCTCGGCATCAGCCGTGCCACGTTGCACCGCAAGCTCAACCGGCTCAAGATCATGCGCTCACACTGACATAGAGCTACGTGACAGCCGTGCGCATTGGAAAATCATCCGACGCAACTGTCTCAATATTGCGACACACGGCCATGCGAGGTGACAGGATCGGGATGACTCTTGTCGCCCGTGGTTTCATCCTGAAGGTAAGGCGTCAATGGAGTGACGCTATCTCGGGAGGAATATCATGAACAAGGTTGAATTCAGCCGCACGGTAAAACCGGCTTTCGCGAAACGCTATGAAAACTTCATCGGCGGCAAATGGGTTGCGCCCAAATCGGGCCGTTATTTCGAAAACACTTCACCCGTCAATGGTCAGGTTCTGTGCGAAGTGGCGCGTTCGGAAGCAGCTGATGTGGAAGCCGCACTCGATGCGGCACACGCCGCAAAGGACGCTTGGGGTAAGACCAGCGTTGCGGAACGTGCGCTTATCCTTAATCGTATTGCCGACCGCATCGAGGAAAACCTTGCGCAATTGGCTGCTGCCGAAACATGGGACAATGGCAAGCCAATCCGCGAAACAACCGCCGCCGATCTGCCGCTGGCGGTCGATCATTTCCGCTATTTTGCGGGCGCTATCCGCGCACAGGAAGGCGGCATTTCCGAAATCGATCACGACACCGTCGCCTATCATTTTCATGAGCCGCTGGGCGTGGTCGGGCAGATCATTCCGTGGAATTTTCCGATCCTGATGGCGGTCTGGAAACTTGCACCAGCGCTGGCCGCGGGCAATTGCGTGGTGCTAAAGCCTGCCGAACAGACGCCTGCTTCCATTCTTGTTCTGATGGAACTGATCGCCGATCTTTTGCCTGCCGGTGTTCTCAATGTGGTCAACGGTTTTGGTCTGGAAGCCGGAAAGCCGCTGGCCTCAAGCCCGCGTATCGCCAAGATCGCCTTTACCGGCGAGACGACGACCGGCCGTCTGATCATGCAATATGCGAGCCAAAATCTCATTCCGGTGACGCTGGAGCTGGGCGGTAAATCGCCAAACATCTTCTTCTCGGACGTCACGGCTGAAGACGACGATTATCTCGACAAGGCAATCGAAGGCTTTGTGATGTTTGCGCTCAATCAGGGCGAGGTCTGTACCTGTCCGAGCCGTGCGCTGATCCATGAGAAAATCTACGATCAGTTCATGGAAAAGGCATTGAAGCGCGTGGAAGCCATCGTGCAGGGCGACCCGCTTGATCCCGCGACCATGGTGGGCGCGCAAGCCTCCAGCGAGCAGCTCGAAAAAATCCTGAGCTATATGGATATCGGCAAGCAGGAAGGTGCTGAAGTGCTCATCGGCGGCGAGCGCAACGAGCTTCCGGGCGATCTGGCGGGCGGTTACTACGTCAAGCCGACGGTGTTTAAGGGTAACAACAAGATGCGGGTTTTTCAGGAGGAAATCTTTGGTCCGGTCGTTTCCGTCACCACTTTCAAGGACGACGAGGAAGCCCTGCAAATTGCCAATGATACGCTTTATGGTTTGGGTTCGGGCGTATGGACGCGCGATGGAAACCGCGCCTATCGCTTCGGTCGCGCCATTCAGGCGGGACGAGTATGGACCAATTGCTATCACGCCTATCCGGCCCATGCCGCCTTTGGCGGTTACAAGCAATCGGGCATTGGCCGTGAAAATCACCTGAAGATGCTCGATCACTACCAGCAGACCAAGAACATGCTTGTGAGCTACAGCCCCAAGAAACTCGGTTTCTTCTGATCCTTCCTCCCAGGGAAAGTACCGGACCGGCACTGCCGGTCCGGTCGTGTGAGACATGAAAGGAATATCCTATGGCAAAAACCATGAAAGCCGCCGTGGTTCGTGAATTCGGCAAGCCGCTGACCATCGACGAGGTTCCAATTCCGGAACCCGGCGATGGGCAGATTCAGGTCGCCGTTCAGGCGTCGGGCGTCTGCCACACCGATCTGCATGCTGCTGAAGGCGACTGGCCGGTCAAGCCTAATCCACCATTCATTCCCGGTCATGAAGGTGTCGGTTTTGTCTCGGCGGTGGGGCGTGGCGTCAAACACGTCAAGGAAGGCGATCGCGTTGGTGTGCCATGGCTCTATACCGCCTGCGGCCATTGTGTGCATTGTCTTGGTGGTTGGGAAACGCTGTGCGAGGAACAGCTCAATACCGGCTATTCCATCAATGGTGGCTTTGCCGATTATGTGGTGGCCGATCCGAATTTCGTCGGGCATTTGCCCAAAAACATCGCGTTCAACGAAATAGCCCCCGTGCTTTGCGCTGGTGTGACTGTCTATAAGGGGCTGAAAGTTACCGACACCAAGCCGGGTGACTGGGTGGTGATCTCCGGTATTGGTGGCCTTGGCCACATGGCGGTACAATATGCCAAGGCCATGGGTATGAATGTTGCTGCCGTCGATATTGACGACAAGAAGCTCGATCTTGCCCGCAAGCTTGGCGCAACGGTGACGGTCAATGCCAAGACGCATAACGATCCGGCAGCTTTCATCAAGAAGGAAACCGATGGCGGCGCGCAGGGCGTACTGGTGACGGCGGTTTCGCCAAAGGCTTTTGAACAGGCAATTGGCATGGCCGCTCGCGGCGGCACGATTGCGTTGAATGGCCTGCCGGCAGGTGAGTTTCCTCTTTCGATCTTCAATATGGTGCTTAACGGCATCACGGTGCGCGGCTCCATCGTCGGCACGCGTCTCGACTTGCAGGAATCGCTTGATTTCGCAGGCGATGGCAAGGTCAAGGCGACGATCCGTACCGACAAGATCGACAATATCAACGCGATCTTCGATGAAATGCGCGCCGGTCAGATCGAAGGCCGCGTGGTCATGGACCTGACGCATTGAGAAGGGCATGATGGAAAAGGCCGCCGTATTTTGCGGCGGCCTTATCGTTTCCGGGAGGAAGATATGACCAGAGAGGTGGAGGAGCCGCAGGTCAGCGCAACCGATGCAGCGCTTGAACTCATTGCTGAATTGGAGGCTGAGTACGGGCCGATCATGTTCCACCAGTCGGGTGGCTGCTGTGATGGTTCATCGCCCATGTGCTATCCACAAGGCGACTTTCTGCTTGGCGATAGCGATGTGAAGCTCGGCGAGATCGGCGGTGCGCCGTTTTATATCAGTGGGCCGCAATATGAGGCTTGGAAACATACCGAGCTGATCATCGATGTCGTGCCGGGACGCGGCGGCATGTTCTCGCTCGACAACGGACGCGAAAAGCGATTTCTTACCCGCTCGAATGTTTGCTCGGTGCCTTGAATTGTTTGGCCTTTTCGTTTTCCGGCAAAAAGGTTAGGTAAGGGGAGGGGAGTAATTGCGCCTATATGAGCATGCCGGAAAAAAGAGCGACGATCCATGATGTGGCACGACTTGCAGGCGTGTCGATCAAGACTGTTTCGCGTGTTTATAATGACGAGCCGAATGTGCGTGATGCGATCCGTGAAAAGGTGCGCGCAGCGGGCGCGCAATTGCGCTATCGGCCCAATGTGGCAGCTCGCAGTCTCGTGGAGCGGCGCTCGCATCTGATCGGGCTGTTCTTTGAGAATCCTAGTGCCAGCTATGCCACCGAATTGCAGATGGGGGCGTTGGAGCGGCTGCGCGGCACACGCTATCGTCTGCTGATCTTTCCGGTTGAAAACCGCGCCGATATTCGCGGGGCGCTGATTGAGACAGCACATGCTTCTGGCCTTGACGGCATCATCGTCACGCCTCCCATGTCGGACGATCCAGAGATTTTAAACGAACTGACGGCCTCTGCGATGCCCTTCGCACGCGTTGCGGGCGATGTGAACGTGCATTCCAAAAACAACGTCGTCATCGACGATGAGGCTGCCGCCATTGATCTGATGGATTATCTTTTAAAGCTCGGGCACCGCAGGATTGCCATCGTCATTGGTGATGCAACGCACCGCTCCGCCGAATTGCGCCTTATCGGCTATCGACACGCTTTGGAAACCGCTGGCATCGAGCATAATCCCGACTTTGAGGTGCAGGGTGGCTTCAGTTTTGCAAGCGGGCTGACGGCGGGCAGAAAGCTGCTGGCGCTTGAAAACCGACCCACGGCGATTTTCGCATCCAATGACGATATGGCGGCGGCAGTCATTCAGATGGCGCATGATCAAGGTCTTTCCGTTCCGGGCGATCTCACTGTTGTCGGCTTTGACGACAGCGCCATTGCCAGCATGATTTCACCGCAGATCACCACCGTGCGCCAGCCGGTGTTTGAGATGACGCGCGGGGCCGTCGATATGCTGCTCAGCCAGATCGAAAGCGGGACCACCGCGCTTGCGCGTCAGCTCGATTACAAGCTGATTATCCGCCAGTCATCCGGCCCGGTTCCCTTAAAATAAAGGGAACCGGGTGGGCTTTCACGGCAGTTCAAGCCCCTTGGTCAGTTCCAGGGCCTGCCGCTCGAAAAGACGGCGATAAATGCCGTCGGCTTTGCGGATCAAGGCGTCGTGATCGCCTTCCTCGACGATTTCACCACGGTCAAAAACCAGAAGCCGGTCCAGGGCGCGCACTGTGGACAAGCGGTGCGCAATCACCAACGTGGTGCGTCCGACCATCAGCCGTTCCATTGCTTCCTGGATCAGCACTTCCGATTCCGAATCAAGGCTCGACGTTGCCTCATCGAGAATCAGTACCGGCGCATCGGCCAGAAAGGCACGCGCAATGGCAACCCTCTGGCGTTCGCCGCCTGAAAGTTTCACGCCGCGCTCACCCACCAACGTGCCATAGCCTTTTGGCAAGCGGTTGATGAAATCATGCGCGCTGGCAAGGCGTGCCGCTTCCTCAATCTTCGCCTGACTGGCACCGGGTTTCGCATAGGCGATGTTTTCGGCCAAAGTCCTGTGAAACAGGATCGGTTCCTGCTGCACGATGGCAATCTGCGATCTGAGCGACGCCTGTGTCACTGCGGCGATGTTCTGCCCGTCGATCAGGATCGCGCCACCCGTGACATCGTAAAGCCGCTGGATCAGCTTGACGAAGGTTGTTTTGCCCGAACCCGAATGACCCACCAGCCCGACGCGCTCGCCTGCTTCGATTTTGACCGAGAAATCGCGATAAAGCGGCGCCGCGTGATTGCCATAATGGAAGGTCACGCGGTCGAAACGGATTTCGCCACTGCCGATGCGGATCGCAGGTGCATGCGGACGGTCGGCGATGCCGTAAGGCTCGGCCTCGATTGCGACCAGCTCTTCCATATCATTGACCGAGCGTTGCAGGTTGTGGACATGCATTCCGATATCGCGCAAATAACCCTGCAACACGAAAAAGGCGGTGAGCACGAAAGTGATGTCACCAGCACTCGCCTGCCCCATGCTCCACAGATACAGCGCAAAGACAAGCACCACGCCACGCATGACGAGCAGGGTCGAGCCTTGAATAAAGCCGTTGAGCGTACCGCGCAGCCATGTGCGCCGCGTGCGCCCGCGCCATTTGGCGATGACTTTTGCAAGCCTCCCATCCTCGCGCTTTTCCGCGCCGAAAGCCTTGACCACGGCATTGCAGGAAATGGCATCGGCAAGCGCGCCGCCCATGCGCGTGTCCCAGCTATTCGCAAGCGTTGCGGCAGGGGCGACGAGGCCCAGAGAAATTACGATTGTCGCGGCGATGAACATCACCGAGCCGATGGCGACCAGCAGTCCCATCAGCGGCCAATACCATGTCATGAGCGCAACCGAGCCGATGAGCATTAACAGCGATGGCAGCAGGGCGAGAATGAGCGTATCATTGAGAAGATCGAGCGCCCACATGCCGCGCGTAACCTTGCGCACCGTCGATCCGGCAAAGGCATTGGCGTGCCAGTCGGTCGAAAAGCGTTGCAATTTTTGAAAAGCGCTTGCTGCAATGTCGCTCATGATTTTGAGCGTGAAGTCGGTGACAATATAGAACGACACCTGCCGCGAGATTAGCGCCAGCGCACCGAGCGCGAGCAACATGATCAGCGCTGAAATGGCGGCGTTCCAGGCGCTGTCGTGGCCAAGCGAAAGCGCATCGACCAGCCGCCCCGAATAAAGCGGTGTAAGGACATCTGCGGCTGTTGCCAGAAGCATGCCGATTATCATCAGCGTCAGCCGCAGAGGCTGACATCGCCAGTGACTGAAAGTGTAGCCGAGGACGCTGCGGAAGGCAGGCCCCCGGAATGTTATACGAAACCGGGTCATAGCAACCATACCAGCCCGCCCGAAGACGGATTCTGGTTCCTTAAAAGTATTTCCAAACCAGTGAGGCGTAATCTGTGTCGCACGGTGTATGAAAACGGAGACAAAAACAAATAGCTCAAAAGAGCTGTGACAAAGTTGGGGAGTTTAGAAGGAAGCCCGGGAAGACGGGCTCAAGGGCGCTTACTTACGAATTGGATGCGCCCGCATTAACACCGGGCACCGACGAAAATGGGTAAAGATGACGCATTTCGACCTCCTGCCAGTGTTAAACATGTGTGCACAGTAAATGAGCAATAATCTTTCGCCAAGGGGTAAAATCAAGATTGTGTCGCCTTGTGGCAGAAAATCATCACCGCTTGCGCGGCCATGCCGCCAGTCTTCGCGAAAAATGTGAAACACTTGCGTGCAGGATCATGGTGAAGGCAGCGAGTACGAACAGGCAGGCGAACATCAGATCCACCTTGGCGCGGCCATTGGCGAGTAGCATCAGATAGCCAAGCCCCTTGGAAGCACCGACCCATTCGCCGACAACGGCACCGATCGGCGCATAGACGCTGGCGAGCGTAAGACCAGAGGCGAGCGCCGGAAAGGCTGCGGGGATGCGCACGCGAAACAGGATATGGATGCGTTTGGCGCCAAGGATCTCGGCAGCATCGATCAGCGTGCGTTCGGTGCGCTGCATACCGTCGAGAAAGGTTGAAACGACCGGGAAAAAAATCATCAATATGGTGACGGCTATTTTCGATGAGGGGCCATAGCCGAGCCAGAGGGTGAGAATGGGGGCAAGCGCGAAAATCGGGATCGCCTGGCTGAAAACCATCACCGGCATGACGAGACGCTGCGCCAAAGGCGACATCATCAGCAAAATAGCCGTGACGATGCCGACCGCACCACCAAGTGCAAAACCGCCTAGCACTTCGCCGAAGGTTACGACGGCATTGTCTGAGATCAGTTGCGCATTACTGATCAGCGCGCGCACGACATCGAGCGGTGCTGGCAGGATGAAGCGCGGCATCTGCCAGATGCTGACTACGGCCTGCCATAGGCCGAGTACCACGCCCGCCGACAGAAATCCGTCGGCGATGCGCCTTTTCCGGGAGCGCTTTTCCATTATGCTGCTTTTAAGCCCGCTTTCAGACTTGCCTTCAGACCCATCGACCAGAAATCCGCTTCCAGTCGGCTGGCGGTTGCAAATATCTTGCACAATTTCGGCCAGCGCGGACTGTTCTCGAAATCTAGGCCAATGCGATTAATGGCTGCCTGATCGAACAGTTTTCCAAATGTGTGGCACATGTCCTGATAATCAGGTCCCGCATAGGTATCGATCCATTCCTGATAGGGCGTGCCGGGTTTTGCGATAGCCGCAAGGTTTTGCCCAATTTCCCCATAGCCATGTGCACAGGGGATGAGCGCGGTTAAAAGATCGAGAAAGTCGCCCGCTTGTCCGCAATCGAGCACATAGCGCGTATAGGCGAGGTTTTCCGGCTCCTCATTTGTGTTGTAAAGATCATCCTCGCTGATACCCTCGCGCCCGCAAATGCCGACATGCAGCGGTAGTTCGGTTGTTGCCAGCCGGTGCATGACATCGGCACAGAGCTTGGTTTCCTCTCTCGTCTCCGCCTTCAACACGCCAAGCGCAAAAGCGCGGGCATAGTGATGCAGATAGACATAGTCCTGCCGGAGATAATGCAGGAATGCCGCTTTGGGCAGCGTGCCATCGGCAAGCCGCAACACGAATTCATGCTCGATATAGGGCGTCCAGTGATCAAGCGTTGCCGCACGCAGTTTGGTAAACAGTCGGGACGAATAATCGGGCTTGCTCATTACTTTTTTCCTTCCACATTGACGTCGATGGCGAGGTCTTCGACCGGCAGGATGGAGGACACGAGACCGTTCTTGTGGAGATAGGTTTCGTAGCGGCTCCAGCGGCCGTAATCGAGGCTTGCCGGTGAACGCGAAAAACGTGCGATCGTGTCTTTCCAGGAGCGCTGGTTCAACTCGTCATTGAGTTCACTGCTATAGGACGCAAAGAGTTCAAAACTCTTGTCAGGGTGATTGACGATATATTGTGCGGCTTTTTCGGTTGCCGCGAGAAAGCGCGAAATGCGGTCCTTTTCGGCTGCATCGAGCTTGTTCTTGTTTGCAACATAGACCAGCTCGTCATAGACTGGCACGCCTTCCTCTTCGACGAAGAAGCATTTGCCCGGCACGCCTTCGACGGTCATCTGATGCAATTCAACATTGCGATAGGCACCGATGACCGCATCGACCTGTTTCGACATCAGCGCAGGTGCCAGCGAGAAATTGACGCTGATCAGTTCGACCTCGTCCAGCGTTACGCCGTGCTGGCCCAAAATTGTGCCAAGCAGGGTGCGCTCGACACCGGCCACCGAAAAGCCGATCTTCTTGCCCTTGAGATCGGCGAGCTTATCGATCGAGCCGTCATCACGGATCATCAGGCAGTTGAGCGGCGAATCGACCAGTGTGCCGACGCGGATGACCGGGATATCGGCATGAACGTCGAGATGCACCTGCTGCTGGTAGGAAATCGCCAGATCGGCCTCTCCCGCCGCGACCATCTTGGGCGGTACGGCAGCATCCGCGGGGGCAATGATTTCCACATCAAGCCCGGCATCCTTGAAGTATCCGAGCTTGTCGGCGACGATTATTGGCCCGTGATCCGGGTTCACATACCAATCGAGAATGAGCTTGAATTTGTCGTTGGTTTGCGCCGCCGACACAGACGTCAGGGCGAGCGAAAGGGTGGCGCTGAAAAGCGCAGCAAAAACCAGTTTTTTCATTTAGTCCTCCAGAAACTACCTTAAATAAGGTCGGGTCACGTTGATCCATTGCCTTACCCGGGCTTCTGGATCGGGATTGAGTGTGATGTCGGTGACAACGGAAACGATGTCGGCCCCAGCTTCAAAAACGCCCGGCGCACGTTCCACATTCATGCCGCCAATACCCACGAGTGGAATGCCGCCGACAGCTTTTTTCCATTGACCAACGCGCTCCAGTCCCTGTTCATGCCATTTCATCTTTTTCAAAATGGTAGGGTAGACAGGGCCAAGCGCGATATAGGCGGGTTTGAGAGCCAATGCGCGATCGAGTTCCGCCTCATCGTGGCTGGAAATACCGAGTTTCAGACCGGCGTTTTGGATGGTGTGGAGATCGGCCTCGTCCAGATCTTCCTGACCGAGATGGATGAAATCGCAGCCTTCTTCGATGGCGAGTTTCCAATAATCATTGACAATGAGCTGGCAGTCATGCGCCGCACAAATGCTGCGTGCGGCACGGATTTCAGTGCGAAGCTCCGAATCGCTTTTATCTTTTATGCGCAATTGCACGAGCTTGATGCCGAGCGGCACCATGCGCTCACACCACTCGGCGCTATCGAAAATCGGATAGAAGGGATCGAGAACCATTACACAAATGCCTTTCCAATCAGCGGCGTGGAGGGGGAAGCCATATCGCGCGCCTCGATGGCATCGGCCTCATAGGCAAGGCGTCCTGCCTCGATCGCCAGCCCAAAGGCACGCGCCATGGCAGCCGGATCGCCTGCCTTGGCAACAGCGGTGTTGATCAATACGGCGTCAAAACCCAGTTCCATGGCGGCGCTCGCGTGCGACGGCACGCCGATACCAGCATCGACCACCAGCGGAATTTTTGGAAAATGCGCGCGCATGGTTTTGAGCGCGTAGACATTGTTCAACCCGCGCCCGGAACCGATTGGCGCACCCCATGGCATCAGCACCTTGCAGCCTGCTTCGATGAGCTTTTCGGCAACGACGAGATCGTCGTTCATATAGGGAAAGACCTCAAAGCCATCGTCGCAGAGAATGCGTGCTGCTTCCACAAGCCCGAACGGATCGGGTTGTAGCGTGTCGTGATCGCCGATGACTTCAAGCTTGATCCAGTCGGTGCCAAAGACCTCACGCGCCATTTTGGCTGTCGTCACAGCCTCACGCGATGTGTGGCAGCCGGCGGTGTTGGGCAGGACTGCGACGTCCAATTCCTTAATGAGACGCCAAAAATCTTGCCCCGCACGTTCGTTTCCACTCTCACGTCGGAGCGACACAGTGACGATACCTGCTTTTGACGCGCGAACGCTGTCAGCCAGAATGGCAGGCGAGGGATATTGTGCCGTACCAAGCAGCAGACGGCTTTCAAATGTTTTGCCATAAAATTTCAGCATCTTAGCCTCCCTGCATCGGCGCGAGAACTTCGATGCGGTCGCCATTGGAAATTGTGGTTGTTTCGCGCTCATCGCTTGCGACGAACTCACCATTGAGCGCGGTTGCAACCACCGCCTTATCGAGTTCGATTTCAGCAATGAGGGCTGCGAGAGTGGCGGCAGCGGTTTCGACCCTCTCGCCGTTGAGAATAATGGTCATGCCAGTTCCTCCAGAAATTCGGGGTGCTTTTCAGGCGCTGTTGCCGCTTCAACGGCCATGCGTGCTACCGCAGGCGAAAGCAGAAATCCGTGCCGGTAAAGCCCGTTGACATAGATGGTGTTGCCGCGCTTGCGCACGCGTGGCAGGTTGTCGGCAAAGGCCGGGCGGGCATCGACGCCGGTTTCGAGAATTTCCGCCTCACCAAAGGCCGGATGCAGCGCGTAAGCCGCGCTCAGCATTTCAAGCGTGGAGCGTACGGAAATGTGGCTCTGCGCGTCGCTTTCGATCATCGTCGCGCCGATCATGTGGATGCCGTCACCGCGCGGCACGATATAGAGCGGAATACGCGGGTGCAGGAGCCGCACGGGCCGCGAAAAATTGATGTCGGGCGAGCGAACGACCAGCATTTCGCCCTTCACCCCACGCAAGTCCTGCAACTGGTCACGCGCTGCAAGCCCACGCGCATCGACAATAATATCGGCGTTGATGTCTTTTTCTTTGGCATCGGTTCCGAGATGGAAAGTGACGCCCTTTGCTTGCAGCCCCCCGGCCAGTTCGATCAAGGTTTTGCGTGGATTGAGGTGGGCTTCATCGCCAAAGAACAGACCTTGGCGAAAGCGTCCTGCAAGGTCCGGCTCCAGCGTTCCAATCAATGTCTCATCGATGGTTTCAAAGTTTTCCGTGCGGCGGGCAAAGCGGCGTAATTCGGTGGCATCGCGGGTATGCGAGATGACGAGCGTTCCCTTACGCTTGAGCGTCGAGACATGGCGCTCCCACCACGAAATTGCCTCCTGTCCGAGCCGCACCACCGGCTCTTCAGCGCTTTCGCCCTCGCACCAAGGTGCCAGCATGCCGCCCGCAAACCACGAACAACTGTCCGAACCGATTTCCGTGCTTTTGGCGATCACTGTGACGGCATGGCCGTGATCGCTAAACTCAGCAGCACAGGCAAGACCCGCAACCCCGGCCCCGATAATGGTGACGCGCATCATGCGTGCTCCCAGAGATTGTGAAAATGCTGCACCGGCCCGTGACCGGAACCGACCTGCAAATGATCGGCGGCAAGAATGGCCTGGTGCAGATAGTCGTGTGCGTCACGTAAAGCCTCATCGAGCGGTAGCCCCTTGGCCAATCCGGCCGCGATGGCTGAGGATAGCGTGCAGCCGGTGCCATGCGTGTTTTTGGTGGCGATGCGCGGCGCTTCGAGCCGCAGCGTGGGCTGACCGTCGCGGATCAGCAGATCGGTGCAGGTGTCGCCTTCCGCATGTCCGCCTTTCATGAGCACGGCGCTCGCGCCAAGACCGAGCAGGGCAAAGCCCTGCGCCTCCGCCTCGTCGTCATTGATGGCAAGGCTCACATCAAGCAGACAGGCGGCCTCCGGCCTGTTGGGCGTAAGCACGGTTGCAAGTGGGATCAGTTTTTCGCGTAAGGTCGAAATCGCGGCTTCGCTCAATAGCCGGTCGCCAGATTTTGCAACCATCACCGGGTCAAGCACGACTGAACCGGAAAAGCGGTTCAAGCCCTCGGCAATCGCTTGAATAGTGGCAGGGACTGACACCATCCCGATCTTGATGGCTGCGACGTCAAGATCGTCCAGTACGGCCTTCATCTGGGCGCTGACGATATCGGCAGGTACATCGTGAACGGCGGTTACGGCAAGGGTGTTCTGCGCGGTGATAGCGGTAATCACGCTTGCGCCATAGGTGCCAAGCGCTGAAAATGTCTTGAGATCGGCCTGAATGCCCGCACCGCCGCCCGAATCCGAACCGGCAATAGTCAAGCATATCGGTATTGTCGATGTTCGGGAGAGGTTTTGTCTAAAGTCCATTTTGTCGTCTCTCATTCCGAACGGAAAGATGAGACGCCATGAACGGCTTTGGGGAATTCCCCATGGAGGGTGTATTTCTCCGCGCCAGACGTGCCAAACTCCGTTCCCTACGCAGGTATTACCCGGATCAGGTTCAATGGGTTAACGCGTAACCGCGTCTCTCAGCCCTCTTGCAAAGGCACCCCAACGAATTTTGTGGCTCCATGCATAGGCCGGAATGAACAAGGGGTCAAGCCATGCGTGTTTCATCAACATCAAGGCTTGACCTTCCCACGGTGGGAAGCCTTATTTAGTATCAAGCATTGTTATTTGAGGACCGATCATGAACACGTCCACCTATCCGAAAAGCCTGCATTTTGCGGTTCCCGTCGAAGGTATGCATTGCGCGTCCTGTGTCTCCACGGTTGAAAAAGCTGTGAGCCAGGTGCCGGGGGTGGGTAAGGTCTCGGTCAATCTTGCCACCGAAAAGGCGGACGTGACATTCAAAGATACGCCCGATATGCCTGCCGTGGTCGAAGCCATTCGCAAGGCCGGGTATGATGTGCCATCATCAAGTGTTGATCTCGCAATCGAGGGCATGAGTTGCGCCTCCTGTGTCGGCCGGGTCGAAAAGGCGCTCAGTGCCGTCTCCGGCGTCACACAGGCAAACGTTAATCTGGCAACCGAACGCGCCCATGTCGAACTTTCGGGTCAGGTTGCAATTTCAGACCTTGTTCACGCTGTCGAAAAAGCGGGCTATGAAGCGCGATCTTTAAGCGATGACACGCAGCCAGCAGCTCCTGTTACGCAAAGCGAAAAGCGCGACGCCGAAGCGAGTGAGCTTAAAAAGAGCGTTTTACTTGCGGCTATCCTGACACTGCCGGTTTTCATTCTGGAAATGGGGTCGCACCTGATTCCGGCCATGCACATGTTTGTCATGGACACGCTGGGCATGCAAAATAGCTGGTATCTGCAATTTGTGCTCACCACTCTGGTGCTGTTTGGGCCGGGCCTGCGCTTTTTCAGGAAGGGTATTCCCACCCTTTTGCGCGGGTCTCCTGATATGAATTCGCTTGTGGTGGTGGGAACGCTCGCCGCATGGGGCTTTTCGGTGGTAGCCACCTTTGCGCCCGGCCTTTTGCCGGACGGCACGGTCAATGTCTATTTCGAAGCCGCAGCCGTTATTGTCACACTCATCCTGCTGGGACGTTATCTTGAAGCGCGCGCCAAGGGTCGCACCAGTGCCGCGATCAGCCGTCTGGTTGGCTTGCAGGCAAAATCAGCGCGTGTTGTTCGCAATGGCGAGACTGTTGATGTAGCGCTGGATGATGTGCGGGCCGGTGACATTGTGCAGGTGCGTCCGGGCGAAAAAGTTCCGGTCGATGGCGAGGTGATCGAAGGTTCGTCCTTTGTCGATGAAGCGATGATCACCGGCGAGCCGGTTCCGGTGGAAAAGGCTGAGGGTGCCAATGTCGTCGGCGGCACGATCAACAAAACGGGCAGTTTTTCCTTCCGCGCCACCAAGGTTGGTCGCGACATGGTGATTTCGCAGATCATTCGCATGGTCGAGGATGCGCAGGCCGACAAACTCCCCATTCAGGCCATGGTCGACAAGGTGACCGGCTGGTTCGTGCCTGCTGTGCTGGCAGCTTCCTTGCTGACATTCGTCGTCTGGATTGCGGTTGGCGGAACCGCCATGATCGGCTATGCACTTGTCAATGCTATCGCCGTGGTCATCATCGCCTGCCCCTGCGCGATGGGTCTTGCAACGCCGACGTCGATCATGGTCGGCACAGGGCGTGCCGCGGAGCTTGGCGTGTTGTTTCGCCGGGGTGATGCGTTGCAGACCTTGCGCGAGGCGAGCATCATCGCGGTCGATAAGACCGGAACGCTGACCAAGGGCAAGCCGGCTCTGGCGCATTTTGCCGTCACGACAGGTTTTGCGGCTGATGACGTGCTGGCTCAGGTGGCAGCGGTTGAAATGCGCTCCGAACATCCGATTGCCGAGGCAATCGTTACCGCAGCAAAAGACAAGGGATTGAAACTGCCTGATGTCTCCGAGTTTCAATCCGTGCCGGGCTTTGGACTCAAAGCAAATGTTTCCGGTCATGAGGTGGCAATCGGTGCGGATCGCTATATGCGCGAGATCGGTGCGGATGTTTCGGTCTTTTCTGAGGATGCCAGCCGACTTGGCGATGAAGGGCAATCACCGCTTTATGCGGCTATCGACGGCAAGCTTGCCGCCATCATCACCGTGGCCGATCCGATCAAGGAAACCACGCCTGCGGCCATTTCTGCGCTGCATGATCAGGGGCTGAAAGTGGTCATGATCAGCGGCGACAATCGACGTACGGCAGAGGCTATTGCAAAAAAACTTGGCATTGATGAAGTTGAGGCGGAAGTTCTTCCCGACGGCAAGGTCGAAGTGCTGAGGAAACTGGGAGCGGACGGCAAGAAACTGGCTTTCGTCGGCGACGGCATCAATGATGCGCCGGCCTTGGCCGCCGCCGATGTCGGCATCGCGATTGGCACCGGTACCGACATCGCTATTGAAAGTGCTGATGTTGTGCTGATGTCGGGTGATTTGCGCGGCGTGGTCAATGCGATTGCCATATCGAAAGCCACCATCCGCAATATCGGCGAGAACCTGTTCTGGGCCTTTGCCTATAATGTGGCGCTGATCCCGGTTGCCGCAGGCATTCTTTACCCGCTGACCGGCACGTTGCTTTCGCCGGTGCTTGCGGCGGGTGCCATGGCGCTTTCGAGTATTTTTGTTTTGTCCAATGCGCTCAGGTTGCGGCGGTTCAAAAGCGCTTTGGCGTGAGTTAAAAAGGCCGGCATTTCCGGATGTGATTTTCAAGTTTTTCTTTATCCTCTGGATTTTTCTGGCCATTCCCCTAATTTGGTCCGCAGGCAGCGTCGCGGCGGCAGGTCTTGCCGCCGTACTGCTACCCAATCAGTAGTCGTTCGCATCTCATGCAACTGGTTCGCTCTGTCCGAACCGTACGCACTGTTTCAAGGGGTATAGTCTTGCTTGTTTCCCTGACTTCCATCGTTCTGTTCCTGATCGGGCTCGTGCTTGGCGCGGGTGGCATCTGGCTCACCACTCTTGGTGGTGAAAGCTATTATTATCTCATCGCCGCCGCCGGTTTTCTGCTGGCGGGGTTCCTTCTCATGAAACGAAATGCGGCAGCGCTCTGGGTCTATGCGCTGATCATCCTCGGCTCACTCGGCTGGGCGGTTTATGAGGTCGGCTTCGATTGGTGGCAACTGGGCAGCCGCGGCGGCATTATCGTGCTGCTGGGCTTCTGGCTCCTGACGCCGTGGATCCGCAAGCCGCTCAATGGCGGCGGACTTCCGCTGACACTGGCTAGCGTCGCTGCAGTTGCCGTTGCAGGCTATGCACTGACGCAGGACCCTTACGATATTTCGGGCGATCTCCCGACCGAACAGGTCACGGCTACGCCCGATCTGGGCGGCGACGTGCCGGATGGCGAGTGGCATCAATATGGTCGCACACCCTATGGCCAGCGTTATTCTCCGCTGGCCCAGATCACCCCGGACAACGTCGCTAAACTGCAAGTCGCCTGGCAATACCAGACCGGCGATGTGAAACAGCCGCAGGATGTCAGCGAAACCACCTATCAGGTGACGCCACTCAAGATCGGCGATTCGCTTTATTTGTGCACGCCGCATAACTGGGCCATTGCGCTTGATGCGGCAACCGGTAAGGAAAAGTGGAAATTCGACCCCAAGGTTGGCTTTAATACCGACCGCCAGCACCAGACCTGCCGTGGCGTCAGCTACTGGAAGGATGCTAGTGCAACGGCGGGCGAAAAATGTGCCGAACGTGTTTATCTGCCCACCTCCGATGCGCGTCTCATCGCGCTCGATACAGCCACTGGTGAAATCTGTGAGAGTTTCGCCGATGGCGGCAGCCTCGATCTTGGCCATGGCATGAAATATAACCCTGAGGGCTATTATTATTCGACCTCTCCACCAGTCGTTTCCGGCGACAAGATTATCGTGGGTGGCGCCGTCAACGACAATTATTCGACGGAACAACAATCGGGCGTCATCCGCGCCTTCGATATTCGCACGGGTGAATTGATCTGGAATTGGGATTCCGGTAACCCCGACGATACTGCGCCCTTGGCGGAAGGACAGCATTATACGACCAATTCGCCTAACAGCTGGTCGGTCTCCAGTGCCGATGAAAAGCTCGGCCTAATCTATGTGCCTCTCGGTAATCAGGTGCCGGATCAGCTTGGGATGGGCCGCAGCGAGCATGTGGAGAAATATTCCTCTTCCATCGTGGCGCTTGATTTGAATACGGGGCAGGTACGCTGGGTGCGCCAGACGGTGCATCACGATTTGTGGGACATGGATGTGCCTGCCCAGCCGGTGCTCATTGATATCGACGGCACGCCGGCGCTGGTCGGACCGACCAAGCAGGGCGATCTCTATGTGCTGGACCGGCGCACCGGGGAGCCGATCATCCCTATTCGGGAGGTTCCGGCTCCTACCGGCGCGATTCCGGAAGATCACACATCGCCGACGCAACCGATTTCCGATCTTACCTTCAGTCCTCCGCCTTTGCGTGAAAGAGACATGTGGGGCGTGACGATGTTTGACCAGCTCGCCTGCCGGATAAAGTTCCGCCAGCATTTCTATGAAGGCCGCTATACGCCGCCATCGCTCAAGGGCACGATCGTCTATCCCGGCAATTTCGGTGTGTTCAATTGGGGCAGTGTAGCGGTTGATCCGGTACGGCAGGTTATGTTCGGCATGCCGACCTATCTCGCTTTCACCTCGCGACTGGTCCCGCGCGACCAGATACCACCCAAGGGCGAGGATGAAAAAGCCAGCGAACAGGGATTGAACCGCAATGAAGGCGCTCCCTATGGTGTCTTCATGGGACCTTTTGTAAGTGCGCTGGGCATTCCGTGCCAAACACCACCATGGGGGTATGTTACGGGTGTCGATCTGCGCACGGGCAAGATCGTCTACAAGCACCGTAATGGCACGGTCCGCGACATGGCACCGGTGCCGGTGCCGTTTAAGGTCGGTGTGCCGGGGATCGGCGGTCCGATGATCACGGCGGGTGGTGTTGCCTTCCTCGGTGCCGCCGTCGATGATTATTTGCGCGCTTATAATCTGACCGATGGCAAGGTTTTGTGGGAGGCGCGTCTACCCGCCGGTGGGCAGGCCACGCCTATGACCTATACGGTTGGTGACCAGCAGTTTGTGTTGATGGTTGCAGGGGGGCATGGTTCGGTTGGCACCAAGCCGGGCGATTATGTGATCGCCTATACATTACCGAAAAACTGAACCCATAAACAAACGTCGGGATATGTCCCGGCGTTTGTTTCCTGTCAGTTCTTGCCGTGCAGCAATTCACCCTTGCGCGCAACGCGACGTGCGGGCGGTTCAGCGGCATTATCCGCAAGACTATGAATGATCGGGCAATCCGGGCGGTCGTCGCCATGGCAATGATGCGCAAGGTGGCGCAGAATATCCGCCATTTCCTGTAACTGGTGCATCTTGGCTTCCAGTTCCTTTATATGCGTAAGCGCCACTTGCTTGACGTCTGATGAGGCTCGGTTGCGGTCGCGCCACAAGGCGAGCAAGGCCCTGATCTCATTGACCTGAAAACCGAGATCACGGCTGCGGCGGATAAAGCGCAGCGTCTCGACATCCTTCTGACTATAGACACGATAGCCTGATGCCGTGCGGCCAGCTTCTTCGATGAGGCCGATGGTTTCATAATGGCGTATCATTTTGGCCGATATGCCGGATGCTTTTGCTGCCTCACCGATATTCATGATGGTCCTCGTTTTTGCATTGTATGACATATAGGATAGGCGGTAGAGCATTTAAATTGCCGATGTCAGACTGCATGTCGCCAAATGGTGCCCATGTCGTATTTATGACGTCTTATGACGCAAGCCTGCTGTCGAACTGATCCGCGAGCCAATACAAATATCGTCAGAGGTTTTTTACGCGCCATATGGGTGTGTGAACCGTTATACTGGTGGTTTCAATGTCCCGTTTTTCGTTTGCTTCCGTTATCAAGAACGCGCTGTCCGGCAACAAGAACTGGGCACCACAATGGCCAGATGCCGAACCCAAGGCCGAATATGATGTCATTATCGTCGGCGCTGGCGGGCATGGTCTGGGCGCTGCCTATTATCTTGCCAAGGAACACGGCATCACCAATGTCGCGGTGATCGAAAAGGGCTGGCTTGGCGGCGGCAATACCGGGCGCAACACCACCATCATCCGCTCCAATTACCTTTATGATGAAAGCGCGCATCTCTATGACCATGCGCTCAAGCTCTGGGAAGGGCTAAGCCAGGATTTGAATTACAATGTCATGTTTTCGCAGCGCGGCGTGATGATGCTGGCGCATTCGGTGCATGACGTGCAGAGTTTCAAACGCCATATTCATGCCAATCGGCTTAATGGCATCGACAATGAATGGCTGACGAAAGAAGAGGCAAAGGCCTATTGTCCGCCGCTCGATATATCATCCAATGCGCGCTATCCGGTGGTGGGCGCAACGCTTCAGCGACGCGGTGGTGTGGCGCGTCATGATGCGGTGGCCTGGGGCTATGCGCGCGGTGCCACGAGCCGCGGTGTCGATATCATCCAGAACTGCCCGGTTCTGGCGATCCGCCGCGATGCAACCGGACGGGTTACGGGCGTTGAAACGCCGCGCGGTTTCATCAAGGCAAAAAAGGTCGCCGTGTCGGCTGCGGGCAGCACGTCTGTGGTCATGGATAGTGCGGGGGTGCGCATGCCGCTTGAAAGCTATCCGTTGCAGGCGCTGGTTTCGGAGCCGGTCAAGCCGATCTTTCCTTGCGTGGTCATGTCCAACTCGGTTCACGCCTATATCAGCCAGTCCGACAAGGGCGAACTGGTGATCGGATCGGGGACGGATCAATATGTTTCTTATAGCCAGCGCGGCGGCCTGCCACTGATCGAGCATACGCTGGCGGCGATCTGCGAAGTATTTCCGATTTTCACGCGCATGCGCATGTTGCGCAAATGGGGCGGCATCGTCGATGTCACGCCCGATCGCTCGCCGATCATCGGCAAGACGCCAGTGCCAGGGCTTTATGTCAATTGCGGCTGGGGTACGGGTGGTTTCAAGGCAACGCCGGGTGCTGCGCATGTCTTTGCCCACACGATTGCCCGCGACGAGCCGCACGCAATCAACGCGCCGTTTACGCTTGAACGCTTTGCCACGGGCCGCCTGATCGATGAAGCGGCTGCGGCGGCTGTCGCGCATTAAAGAACAGGGGAAACACAAAATGTTGCTGATCCGTTGCCCTTATTGCGAGATGGAACGCCCGGAACTCGAATTCGCCTATGCGGGGGAAGCGCATATTGCGCGACCAACTGATCCTTCCGCCCTTTCAGATGATGAATGGCGCGATTTTTTGTTTACGCGCTCCAATCCGCGAGGCACCCATTATGAGCGCTGGCGGCATATCAACGGCTGCGGTCGGTTTTTCAATGCAGTGCGCGACACGGTGAGCGACAAGTTTACCGCTACCTACCAGGCCGGTGAAGCCAAGCCTACTCTGACGGAAAAGCCTGTTGGGGAGACGAAGGAATGAGTGACATGCGTTTGAATGACAGGGGCCGCGTTAACCGGCAAAAGCCCATGCGTTTTACTTTCAACGGCAAGTCCTATTCTGGTTTCGAAGGGGATACGCTGGCTTCTGCCTTGCTTGCGCATAGTGAGCATCTCGTCGGGCGCTCGTTCAAATATCACCGTCCGCGCGGCATCCTCTCTGCCGGCTCCGAGGAACCAAATGCCCTGATGGGCATTACGCGTGGGCCGGGGCGTTTTGAGCCCAACAGCCGCGCAACGGTGCTCGAACTCTATGACGGTATGAAAGCGGAGAGCCAGAACCACTGGCCGTCGCTGAAACATGATGTCGGTGCGATCAATGACGCACTTTTCATGTTCCTCTCTGCAGGCTTTTACTACAAGACCTTTATGTGGCCGAAGAGCTTTTGGAACAAGGTTTACGAGCCTTTTATCCGGGGCGCTGCCGGTCTTGGCAAATCGCCGTCAGAACCTGATCCCGACACCTATGCCAGCCGTTATGCGTTCTGCGATGTTCTTGTGGTGGGTAGCGGTTCCGCAGGGCTTGCGGCAGCGCTTGAAGCTGCCAAAAGCGGCGCGAAAGTCATGCTTGTTGACGAGCAAGCGGAGTTCGGCGGGTCGCTGTTGTCCGAGCCTGAGCCCGTCATTAATGGCCGTGCAAGCTGGGACTGGGTGAGCGAGACGATCGAAGCGCTCAAGACCAATCCCAATGTCACGCTTTTGCCGCGCACCACGGCGATTGGTTATTATCACCAGAATATGCTCGGCCTTTGCGAGCGCCTGACCGATCATCAGGCGAAGCCCGCTTCCAATGCGCCGCGCGAGCGCATGTGGCGCGTGCGTGCAAGTCAGGTCGTGCTGGCGCAGGGCGCGATTGAGAAGCCGCTGATCTTTGCCGGTAATGATCGGCCGGGCGTGATGCTGGCGTCCGCCGCCCGCACCTATCTCAACCGGTATGGTGTGAAGGTTGGAAACCGCGCCGTGATTGCCACAAGCCATGATAGCGCATGGCTCGCCGCCTTCGATTTGGCGGTGGCAGGCGTCGCTGTTCCTGCCATCGTGGATGTGCGCGAACAGGTGGCCGATAGTCTGATCAACCGCGCCAAAATGCTCGGCATCGAGACACTGACAGGCTGGACGGTGAGCGACACCGGCGGGCGTCATCGGGTATCCTCCGTGCGGGTCAATCCGGTCAATAAGGGTTCGGTAGGCCCCGCACGCACGATTCCCTGTGATGTGGTGTTGATGTCGGGCGGGTGGAACCCAAGCGTGCATCTTTTCTCGCACACCAAGGGCAAGCTTATCTGGGATGAAGAACGCCAGATTTATTTGCCGGGCGAGCGTACTGAGGAAAGCCGTGTTGCCGGTGCCGGTAATGGCAATTTTGATCTGCAAAGCGCTCTGCGTGAAGGTGCCGAAGCGGGCAATGCCGCAGCCCTTGATGCCGGATATAAAGCGAAGATAGGCGAATATGCGGTTGCCGGTGATTTTATCTGCGATGGCGTGAGCTGTCGCGACTTGCCAACAGATCGTGACCCCGGAAAAGCCAAGGCATTCATCGATTTCCAGAACGATGTCACTGCCAAGGATATCAGGCTTGCGGTGCGTGAGGGTTTTCGTTCCATCGAACACGTCAAGCGCTATACTACAAATGGCATGGCGACGGATCAGGGCAAGACCTCGAACATCAACGGTCTGGCGGTGGCATCCGACGCGCTGAGCCGTCCGGTGCCGCAGGTGGGGCTGACGACCTTCCGTCCGCCCTATACGCCGACGACCTTTGGTGCTTTCTGCGGTTATAATCGTGGAAAACTGTTTGATGTCACGCGCAAGACGCCGATTGACGCCTGGGCCGAGCAGCACGGCGCAGCCTTTGAGCCGGTTTCGCTTTGGCGGCGTGCCTGGTATTTCCCCAAAGCCGGCGAAGACATGCATCAGGCCGTGGCGCGGGAATGCAAGGCAACGCGTGAATCGCTGGGCATGTTCGATGCCTCTACGCTCGGCAAGATCGAAGTGGTTGGACCGGACGCTGCAGAATTCATGAACCGCATGTATACCAACCCATGGATGAAACTCGGCGTCGGGCGCTGCCGTTACGGTTTGCTGCTTGGTGAAGACGGCTTTATTCGCGACGATGGTGTGGTTGGCAGACTGACGCAGGACCGTTTCCATGTCACCACCACCACCGGTGGTGCGGCACAGGTTCTCAACAAGATGGAGGATTATCTCCAGACCGAATGGCCGGACCTTAAAGTCTCACTCACTTCGACCACCGAGCAATGGGCAGTCGTGGCGATCAATGGTCCCAATGCGCGCAAGCTCATTGAGCCGATGGTCGAAGGCCTGGATATTTCCGATGAAGCTTTTCCGCATATGTCGGTTGCTGAATGCAAATTTTTGGGTGTACCCGCCCGGCTCTTCCGCATGAGTTTTACCGGCGAACTGGGCTTCGAGATCAACGTGCCGTCGCGCTATGGCCTGTCGCTTTGGAAAGCGCTCTATGAGGCGGGCAGGCAATATGACATCATGCCATACGGCACCGAAACGATGCACGTGCTGCGCGCCGAAAAAGGCTATATCATTGTAGGACAAGATACGGACGGCACGGTAACACCCGACGACGCCAGTCTTGGCTGGGCCATCGGCAAGCAAAAGCCGGATTTTGTCGGCAAACGTTCGCTTTCCCGCCCAGACATGCTGAAAGCCGAGCGTAAGCATCTGGTCGGCCTTCTAACCAAAGATCCAAAGCTTGTGCTTGAAGAAGGTGCACAGATTGTTGCCGATCCCAAACAGGCGCTGCCGATGACCATGCTCGGCCATGTCACCTCGTCTTACTGGAGCGAGACGCTGGGCCGCTCAATTGCGCTGGCACTGGTTTCTGGCGGCAAGGCGCGCATGGGCGAAACACTCTTTGTACCAATGGCCGACGGGGCAGTGCATGAAGCGGTGGTTTCGGGCATGGTTTTCTATGACCCCGAAGGCAAGAGATTGAATGGATAGGGATTGAGCCATGCTTGTCGAGACAAAACCTTATGCGAGCCGCAAGGTCGTTATTCCGGGCCGTGTGGAAATCCATGCCGCTGACGATTCCGCTCGTTTCAGCCTGCGCATAGCATCCGAAAAGCGCGCTCTGGCTGAAAAGGCATTGGGCGCAAAAATCCCCGAGAAGATCGGCGCACTTGTCAGGACCGGCGATACTGCTGTTGCCTGCCTTGGGCCGGATGAGTGGTATATCTGGGCTGACGAAGCCAGGACGGATGCTATCTCCCAATCATTTGCGAAGCTATATGAAAAAGAACAACATAGCCTGACCGACGTCAGCCATCGCGAAACCGGCATCGACATCATTGGCCCCAAGGCCGAATGGCTGCTCAACGCCGCATCCCCGCTTGATCTCGCCAAAATGCAGGCGCCTGGCGCTAACCGCACTATTTTCGATCACGCCCAGATCATTCTGATGAAGTGGGATGCAGACCATTATCGGATCGAAGTGTGGAACTCCTTTGCTGACCATGTCTGGACCTTGCTCGAAGTGGCCAGCAACGAAATCTGATCCTTCAAAAGCACTAAGCGTATTTTTCAACGCCGCCCGCAAGGGTGGCGTTTTCGTTTTTCCTTTGCTGGATGCTGATTTCTGGCTTGTTTTGATTAAATCCATATGTGAAGATTATATTCAGATAAGAAATTTTGTGAGGAGGCATTCCTGATGCCGGAAAGTGAATTGCCCTTAAGCGGTCTTGTCGTCGTGGATATGAGCCAGTTTCTGTCGGGGCCTTATTGTTCGCTGCGTCTGATGGATCTGGGTGCGCGTGTCATCAAGATCGAGCGGCCTGATGGCGGTGATCTTTCGCGCAGGCTTTATCTGAGCGATACCGAGATTGGCGGCGATTCGACCATTTTCCATGCTATCAATCGTGGCAAGGAAAGCCTGGCGCTCGACCTCAAAAACCCGGATGATCTGGCCTCACTCAAAACGCTCATTACCAAGGCCGATGTGCTGATCCAGAATTTCCGCCCCGGTGTGATCGAACGGCTTGGGCTCGATTACGAAGAGGCGAAGGCGATCAATCCACGTCTCGTCTATGCATCGATCAGCGGCTATGGCGAGGAAGGTCCGTGGGTCAAACGTCCCGGTCAGGATTTGCTTGCGCAGGCGCGCTCGGGTCTGATGTGGCTCAATGGCGATGAAGGACAGGGCCCGGTGCCGTTCGGCTTAGCGGTCGCCGATATGCTGGCCGGGGCTGCCGTAGCCCAGGGCATTCTGGCGGCATTGGTGCGGCGCGGCATTTCCGGCAAAGGTTCGCATGTTGAAACCAGCCTTCTCGAAGCGCTGGTCGATTTTCAGTTCGAGGTGCTGACCACGCATCTCAATGATGGTCGACGCCTGCCAAAACGCTCCGACTTTCGCAGTGCGCATGCCTATCTCGCCGCCCCTTACGGTGTCTATCAGGCTGCAGACGGTTATCTTGCCATTGCCATGACGCCCATCCCGAAACTGGCAGCACTTCTGCAAGCCGCAACACTTGCGCCCTTTGCCGACGATCCGTCAAGCTGGTTTACCAAGCGCGACGCAATCAAGCGTCTTATCGCTGCGCGCATTGCCGAGAAGACGGTGGATGAATGGCTCGCCATTCTGGAACCCGCCGATATCTGGTGCTCGCGCGTTCTCAACTGGAAAGAACTTCTTTCAAGCGAAGGTTTTTCCGTTCTCGACATGCTGCAAACGGTGACGCGTGAGGACGATGTGTCCATCACCACCACGCGTTCGCCACTGCGCATCAACGGTCTCCGCTCGAAAGTCGCGCGTGCTGCGCCGCGCATTGGGGAAAACAGCAAGGAAATTCGCGAGGAGTTTGGTCTATGAGCAGCATTCGCCTGAAAGGACCCCTGAAAGGCTCCCTGAAAGGAATGACCTGGAGCCATCCGCGCGGTTATGATCCGATGGTCGCCTGCTCAAAACAATGGTTTGAGGATACGGGCGTCGACATCATATGGGAAAAGCGTTCATTGCAGGATTTCGAGGCTTTTCCGGTTGAGGAACTGGCGAAAAACTTCGATCTCATCGTCATTGATCATCCTCATGTCGGGCAGATTACCAAGGAAAATTGCCTGCTTCCGCTCGATGTGGAGGGGCGTGAGGCTGAATTGCAAGCGCTGGCCAATGGTTCGGTTGGGCAGTCCTTTCCCAGCTACAACTGGCAGGGTCGGCAATGGGCTTTTCCGCTCGATGCGGCAACGCAGGTGCAGGCATGGCGGCCTGATCTCATTGATGTGCCTGCCATGTCATGGGACGAAGTGCTGTGTCTTGCGCGTGCGGGAAAGGTGCTGTTGCCGCTACGCCCGCCGCATTCGCTGATGAGCTTTTTCACGCTAGCTGCCAATAGCGAAACGCCCTGCGTCACTGGGGGCGAATTCATTGGCCTTGACGCCGGGATCAGGGTTTTCGGACAATTGCTCGAAATTGCGGCGCTGATCGACCCTGCATGTTTCGACATGGACCCGATTGCTGCCTTTGAAGCTATGGCTAAACCGGGTTCCGCCATCGCCTGTGTGCCCCTGGTCTATGGCTATGTGAATTATTCCATGCCGGAGTTCCGTGAGAGGCTCATTCGTTTTGCCGATATTCCGCACGGCAGCGCAGGCGTGGATGGTTCGGCGCTCGGCGGCACCGGCATTGCCGTTTCAGCCTTCGGCAAACACGCGCAAGCGGCGATTGATTTTGCCTATTGGGTGGCGAGTGGCACGGTGCAGAAGGGCCTTTATGCCGCTTCCAATGGACAGCCGGGTCATGCGGCGGCATGGGAAGACGCGGCTGTCAACGCCGCCGCATCGGGCTTTTATCGTGACACGCGCGCAACGCTTGAAGGCGCATGGGTACGTCCGCGTCATGACGGCTATATGCCATTTCAGGAAGCGGCATCCGAACGTCTCAACAAGGGCTTGCAGACACATGAACCGGCGGAGCGGGTGATCGCCGATCTGAACAGATTGTTTCGCGAAAGTTTCTGATGAGATCACATTTGGGCGGGGCGGAAGGCTGGCGGGGGACCGCCAGCCTTCTTTTATAACTTCCAAAGACGCAGGGCGTTTTCGCAAAGAAGCAACGCCTTTTCGTCCTCGCTGCACCCCTTGAGCAGCGCATGCGTTGCTGCCACCCAAGTCGAAAGCCCGGCATCAACAGAACTCGCAAGCGTGCAGACCGGCCAATCGCTGCCCCACACGACACGCTCCCAGCCGAAAGACGCTATGACGTGTTCGGCATAGGGCTGCAGTGTTTCCACCGTCCAGCTTTCAGGCTCGGCATAGGCCACAATGCCAGAAATCTTGGCAATGACATTATCGCGTTGTGCTATCTCCGAAATACCCTTCTGCCAGCTTTCCAGAGCGCCCGATTTGAGGTCCGGCACGCCGCAATGATCGAGTACGAATTGCGCGTCCGGTGCGAGATCGGCAAGCGCTACGGCCTTGTCGATCTGATGCGGAAGGGTGCAGAGGTCGAAGGTGAGTTCCGTCCCCTCCAGCAACTGGATGTTTTGCCGAAACAGTGGCTGCTCTGACAACTCGTCAGGTACAACATGCAGCACACGGCGAAAGCCTCTCACAAAAGGATTGGCGAGCTGCCTCTCCAGATAGTCCGCAAAGCCCGGTTCTTCGGGCCGGCAGGACACAATCGCGCCTTTGATAAACCCATCGGACCGGTCGGCTAGGCTTTGAATGTGGTCTGTTTCGGATTGAATGGCATCGGGTGCAACATCCACTTCCATATGAAGTGCTGCGCGAATGCCGCAGCGCTCGGCCTGACGGCGATAAGTCGAAAAAAGAAAGTCTCGGTTAAGTGCCGGTGTATTGGCAAGCCACGGATAGCTGAGTGCGCTTTTGTCGATAAGGTGTAGATGCGTGTCGAAAATCATGAAAATAGGCCCCCTCTTATTCTCTCGCGCATCCTTTCAAAAATAAAGAGAGTTTTCAAACGAGAATTTGAACGTTCACAAAAATGGTAAAAAACAAGGAGGTAGGGTTAAAGTATGCCGGTTTGTTTGCCGGCTATTCGTTTGCGCCGACGTCCGATCCAACCAGCCGTGACAGGTCTGAAACGGTTTTGAGAAGCAAGTTGATGGTTTGGGTGATGTCGGGCGCAGAGGCTGAATTGACTAACGTCACATAGGGGCAAGTGAGGGCAGCGATGCAGGTGCCGTCCGGCCCCAGTATAGGCGCAGATAGGTTATAGACGCCAGCCACCTGCGCGCTCGGCATCATTTCATAACCACGTTCCCTGATCTGGTCGAGCCGTTCGTAAAAGCTATCGTCCAGTTCGACGGCATCACTATCCTTAACATACTCGGCGATCATCATCTTGCGCTCCTCAGTGGAGCGGAATGCCAGAAGCACGTGGCCCGAGCCGGTGTCGAACAGGCTGATATGCGAGCCGACTCGGATGGAAATGCCCCAGTAATCGGGCGCTTCCTGTTGCGCGATGACGACAACCGAACCGCGGTCAAAGACGGAAAGCTGGTTGGCCTGTCGCGAACGGTCTGCGAGCGCGCGCATGTAGGGTGTCGCAAAAGAGGCAAGGCGACGCACCGGTGCGTGGAGATGCGCAAGGCCGAACAGCTTGAGTGTGAGCGAATAGCGGTCGCCATCCAGTCTCGTGACATAGCCGCGCCGCACCAGCCGGTCGAGCATACGGTAGAACTCATTGGGACTGCGGTCGAGGTGCTTGGCAATCTCGGCCTGCGTCAGACCACCGTCGACGCTCGCCAGCAGTTCGAGAATGTCCAGTCCCTTGTCGAGTGCGGGGGCGCGATAGCGGTCATCTGTTTCCAACGCTTTGTCCTCATGAATGCGGTTTTTCATATACGAACAACGATGCGAGCGGAAGCGATAAGGATACGAATGCTGCTTGACCCGCAATGAATACTATGTTTGCATATGAATATAAAATTTACAATTGGGTGCGGGCAAGGGAGTTGTCCGTATGTGAGGAGGAAAGCATGCGATATTTCATGACGTCCGTACTGGCAGGATCTGCCCTGCTGTCGACGGGAGCGCTCCACGCCGGAGCTGCAGAGCTTCCCGGCAAATTCGATGGGGTGACGATCAACGCCAAGCTGATCGGCGGCCAGCAATATGAGGCGCTCTATTCGCGCATCGGCGAATGGGAGAAGGCGACAGGTGCCAAGGTCAATATCCTGTCCAAGAAGAATCATTTTGAGCTTGATAAGGAAATCAAGTCGGACATCGCCTCACGCTCGATTAACTGGTGTGTTGGCTCCAACCATTCGTCCTTTGCGCCGCAATATACCGATCTCTATGTCGATCTGAACGGCCTGCTGCCGAAGGAAGAAATTGACGGTTTCGTGCCATCGGTCATTGCGGCCTCGACGCTCGACGACAAGCTGATCATGCTGCCGCGTGCGCAATACGATGTCTCAGCACTTTATTACCAGAAAAGCCTCTATGAGGATGATGCCAGAAAGGCGACGTTCAAGGAAGAATACGGCTATGATCTGGTGCCGCCGAAAACCTGGAAAGAAGTCTCTGAACAGGCCGTCTTCTTTGCTGATCCGCCGAATTTCTACGGCACACAGTTTGCAGGCAAGGAAGAGGCCATCAATGGCCGTTTCTATGAAATGCTGGTGGCTGAAGGCGGCGAATATCTCGACAAGGACGGCAACCCTGCTTTCAATTCGGAAGCAGGCGTTCGCGCACTCGACTGGTTCGTCAATCTCTACAAGTCCAAGGCTGTTCCCGCTGGCACCACCAACTATCTCTGGGATGAGCTGGGTGCGGGCTTTGCCTCGGGCACAATCGCGCTCAATCTGGATTGGCCGGGCTGGGCGAGCTATTTCAACGATCCGAAATCCTCCAAGATTGTGGGCAATGTCGGCGTGGTCGTAGCCCCTGAAGGGTCGGCAGGCAAACGCACCGGCTGGTCGGGTCATCACGGTTTCTCGGTGACTGAATCGTGTGCAACCAAGGAAGCGGCTGCATCGCTTGTCTGGTTTTTGACCAACGAGGCATCGCAGAAGCACGAATCGGCAGCAGGCACACTCCCGACCCGCGCTGCGGTCTGGGATTACGTGATCGAGCAAGCCGATTCCGATCCATATAAAAAGGAAGTGCTTTCTGTGTTCCAGGAAACGGCAAAGACCGCTTTCCCAGTACCGCAGACACCATCCTGGATCGAGATTTCCAACGCCGTCTATCCTGAATTGCAGGCCGCGATCCTCGGCGACAAAACCTCGAAGCAGGCGCTTGACGCTGCCGCCGAAAAGGCTGTGCAGATTTTGGAAGACGCTGGCGAACTCTGATCACCGTATAATCTATGGTCCGCCGCCGTATCATGAGCGGCGGGCCGTTTTGCCGGATTTTCCGGCTGCTTCACTGTTTCGGAAAAACAATGTTCAGACGAATCCCCCCGCCGGTGCTGCTCTTGCTTCCGGCCTTCATTATTCTGGCGGCCGTGGTGTTGTTTCCGCTTGCGCTTTCGCTTTATTCAAGCTTTACGCCCTTTCGCCTGACGCGTCCCGACAGCCTGTTCCGGTTTATCGGCCTGCGCAATTATGAGCGCATCCTCACCGACTGGGTGTTTTGGGCGGCCTTCATCCGCACAGTGGTCTTTCTCACTATCGCGCTGAACTTGGAAATGCTGCTGGGGCTTGGCCTTGCCATGCTCGTCAACAAGGCGACACGTGGTCAGCGAGTTCTGCGCACGCTGATGATGTTTCCTATGATGTTCTCGCCGGTGCTGGTCGGTTTTCAATTCAAGTTCATGTTCAATGACAATATTGGCCTCGTCAACAATGCGCTGCAATCGCTAGGGCTTTCCAACAGCGCCATTCCATGGCTGATCGACGGCAATCTTGCGCTATTCGCCATTTTGATGGCCGAAGTCTGGATGTCGACGTCAGTTTTTGCAATCCTTATCTTGGGCGGGCTTTTGTCTATGCCGCAGGACCCAGTCGAGGCGGCGCGTGTTGACGGCTGCACACCGTGGCAGACGTTCCGCTATGTCATCTGGCCTTATCTGATGCCCTTTGCTTTCATTGCCATGACCATTCGTTCGCTCGATGTGGCGCGTGCTTATGATATTGTGAAAATCATGACCGATGGCGGTCCGGCGCGGCGCACCGAACTCATCTGGACGCTGGTCGGGCGCACTGCTTATTCGGATGCGCAGATGGGGATGGCCAACGCCATGGCCTATGTAGCGATATTGCTGTCGATCATCTTCACGGTCATGTTCTTCCGCAAGCTTGCGAGCGCTCGCGCGCAGATCGGAGCGGAGTGGTAATCATGTCAACGACGCTGTCCAACAATCAGTACCGTCTTATCCGCCGGTTGAAAAAAGCGGCCTATCTCGTCGGCCTGTTCCTCGCTATGGCGGTGATCTGCTTGCCGGGGATATGGATCGTGCTCTCATCGCTACGCCCGCCGGTCGAAATCATGGCCAAACCGCCGGTCTGGATACCACGTGAGATTACACTCGATGCCTATAGCGCGATGTTTTCAGGCGCAGGCGGCGGCGGCATTCCGGTTTGGGATTATTTCCGCAACTCGCTGATCATTTCGGTGACATCGACCATCATTGCACTGATCATTGGCGTCTCGGGCGGCTATGCCTTTGCCCGCTTTCGTTTCTGGGGCAAGTCGGCAACATTTCTGGGCCTCATGCTGACGCGTGCGGTGCCGGGTATTGCGCTGTCCCTGCCGCTTTTTATGCTTTATTCGCGTATCGGCATTATTGATACGCATTTCGGCCTGATCATCACCTATGTGGCGTTGAACGTCCCCTTCACCATATGGCTGATCGACGGTTTCTTCCGTCAGGTACCAAAGGATCTCGCGGAAGCAGCCCAAATCGACGGCTGCACACGCTGGCAAGCTTTCTGGCAGGTGGAATTTCCGTTGGCTGGTCCCGGCATCGCTACCGCAGGCATTTTTGCATTCCTGACCTCATGGAACGAATATGCGCTGGCTTCCCAGCTCACCCGTTCCGTCAATTCAAAAACCCTTCCTGTCGGACTTCTCGATTACACCGCAGAATTCACCATCGACTGGCGCGGCATGTGCGCGCTTGCCGTGGTGATGATTATCCCGGCGCTGACCCTCACATTCATCGTCCAGAAACATCTTGTGGCTGGTCTGACATTCGGCGCGGTTAAAGGTTAATAGAATGGCACAGCTTTCCATCAAAAATCTCGTCAAGCGCTACGGCACTATTGAAGTGGTGCATGGCATCAATCTGGAAATCGCCGACAAGGAGTTTGTCGCGCTTGTCGGCCCGTCCGGCTGCGGAAAATCAACGACCTTACGCATGATTGCAGGGCTTGAATCGATCTCCGATGGCGCACTGGAAATCGGCGGCAAGCACGTCAACGATCTGCCACCGCGTGACCGCAACATCTCAATGGTGTTCCAGTCCTATGCACTTTATCCGCATATGTCGGTGCGTGAGAATATGGGCTTTTCGCTCAAGATCGCTAAACAGCCGCAAGCCGAAATCGACCGTCGCGTCAATGAGGCATCGAGCATTCTTGGCCTCGAAGCGCTGATGGAGCGCCGTCCGGCGCAGCTTTCCGGTGGCCAGCGTCAGCGCGTGGCCATGGGCCGCGCCATCGTTCGCAACCCGGAAGTGTTCTTGTTCGACGAACCGCTATCCAATCTCGATGCAAAACTCAGAACGCAGATGCGCACCGAGATCAAGAAATTGCATGCCAAGGTGCAATCGACAGTGGTTTATGTGACGCATGATCAGGTTGAGGCCATGACGCTTGCCGACCGCATCGTCATTATGCGCGACGGATACATCGAGCAGGTCGGAACGCCCGATGAAGTGTTCAAGCGTCCCGCTACGCAGTTCGTTGCGGGTTTTATCGGCTCGCCGCCGATGAATATGGCTCAAGCGAGCGTCGAAGGGGCTGAACTGGTTTTCGATAATGGCGACCGCCTTCCGGTGCCGGCACAGTTCAAGGATAAAGTCAGCGATGGCGCCAAGGTCACATTTGGTCTTCGTCCGGATGATCTGTTTCCGAGCGGTCATGGATTGTCTTCGGGTGATGCAGGCACATCGCATGAACAGGATTTGACGGTTTCCATCACCGAGCCGCTCGGCAATGAAACGCTGGTCTTTGCTGAATTTGCAGGCAAGGAATGGGTGGCGCGTATGTTGAACCCGCGTCAACTTAATCCGGGCGAAAAAGTCGCCATGCATTTTGATCTGTCGCAGGCGCATCTTTTCGATAGCGCAAGCGGCAAGAGTCTTGCTGTCTAGGGAGAATGACATGCAGCACCTAAATCCCCGCCTAAATCCCCAAAGAATGGGCATGTTGATCGGGCTGCACCCGGAGAAAGTGGCGGAATATAAAAAGCTGCATGCGAGCGTGTGGCCGGAAATTCTGGCGCTCATTTCTGAATGCAACATCACCAATTACACGATCTTTTTGAAAGAGCCGGAAAACTTGTTGTTTGCGACATGGGAGTATGTCGGCGCGGATTTTGACGCCGACATGAAGAAGATGGCGGATAATCCCAAAAACCAGCAATGGTGGTCGGTCTGCATGCCGTGCCAGAAGCCGCTCGACACGCGAAAAGACGGCGAGTGGTGGGCAATGATGGAGGAGGTCTTTCACCATGACTAAAGCTTTCGATCCCAAGAGCCTGCGGCAATGGTGGCCCAAACCGGCACAGCCCAGACCAATCGTCATTTTCGGTGCAGGCTCCATTGTCAGCGACGCGCATCTGCCGGCCTATAAAAAGGGCGGTTTTCGGGTGGCGGGTATTTTCGACCCAAACTGGGACAAGGCGAAGCAACTCGCTGAGCCATTCGGAATTAAAGCATTTTCTAATATAGATGAGGCGCTGGCAGTCGAAGGCGCGATTTTCGATCTGGCAACGCCGCCGTCAGCCCATGCTTCTATTCTCTCGCAATTGCCGCACGGGGCTGCCGTTCTGATCCAGAAGCCGATGGGTGCCGATCTTGATGCGGCAACACAAATTCTGAAAATCTGCCGTGAGCGCAAGCTGAAAGCTGCGGTCAATTTCCAGCTTCGTTTCGCGCCGATGATGCTGGCTCTTTACGATGCCGTCGACAAGGGCCTGCTCGGCGAAGTGGTGGACTTTGACGCTTGGCTGGCACTTGATACACCTTGGCACTTATGGGCTTTCCTCAAAGGCCTGCCGCGCATCGAACTCACCATGCATTCGATCCATTATCTCGATTTCGTGCGCGGTCTGCTTGGCAATCCGCAAGGCGTACATGCCAAAACGCTTGGCCATCCCAATCACGATGTCGCGCAAACCCGCACGGCGGCGATCCTCGATTATGGCGACCGCGTGCGTTGTGCGCTGTCGATCAATCACGACCATGGCTTCGGGCGCAAATTTCAGGCCTGCGAGTTTCGTATCTGTGGCACAAAAGGTGCGGCCTATGTCAAGCTTGGCGTCAATCTCGACTATCCGCATGGCGAGCCGGATGAGCTCTGGATCAAAGCCAAGAATCAGGACGACTGGGTGCAGGTGCCGCTTGAAGGTGCGTGGTTCCCGGATGCCTTCCTCAATCGTATGGCGCAATTGCAACGTTTTGCTTGCTGCGAGGATGCAGAACTGACCGGCTCGGTCGAGGATGCCTGGCACACCATGGCTCTGGTCGAAGCCGCCTATCAGTCGAGCAGCTTGCCGGCCACGCCGCTTGCCGCAAAGCCGGAGTTTTGATGATGAGCGAGCAGACGATCTATTTTGAAGACTACGCTTTGGGCCATGAGCGCTTAACCTCTGGCCGCACCATCACAGAGACGGATTTCGTGGTTCATGCAGGCCACACCGGCGATTTCTTTCCGCACCATATGGATGCAGAATTTGCAAAAACCCTACCCGGTGGCCAACGTATCGCGCATGGCACGATGGTCTTTGCCATCGGCGTCGGACTGACTGCGACACTGATTAATCCGGTTGCATTTTCCTATGGCTATGACCGACTTCGTTTCGTGCGTCCGGTGCATATTGGCGATACGATCCGCACGCGTGTAACGATCAGCGCAAAAGAAAACGACCCAAAGCGCGCAAATATGGGCCGTGTGACCGAGCGTTGCGAAGTGCTTAATCAGCGGGATGAAGTGGTGCTGGCTTGCGACCACATTCTGCTTGTCGAACGGAAGGCATAACATGACAATACGATTTGATGGCAAAGTAGCACTGGTTACAGCGGCCGCCCAAGGCATCGGCAGGGCCAGCGCCTTGGCTTTTGCCGAGGCCGGAGCCACAGTTTATGCAACCGACATCAACGAGGCTGCACTCGAAGAGATCGAAGGCGTTTCGGGCATTATCACGCGCAAGCTCAATGTGCTTGACGAGACGGAAGTGAAGGCAACGATCGCCGAGATTGGTGAGGTCGATATTCTGTTCAACTGTGCCGGGGTCGTCCATGGCGGTTCTATCCTCGACATGGCGGAAGAAGATCTCGATTTTGCTGTCAATCTCAATGTCAAGGCGATGATCCGCACCATTCGCGCCGTGTTGCCGGGTATGCTGGAGCGGGGAGACGGCTCTATCGTCAATATGGCTTCAGTAGCGTCGAGCGTGAAGGGTGTTCCAAACCGCTTTGCCTATGGCGTGACCAAGGCTGCCGTCATCGGATTGACCAAGTCTGTCGCCGCTGACTACGTGGCCAAGGGCATCCGCTGCAACGCCATCTGCCCCGGCACGGTGGAAAGCCCGTCCTTGCGGGACCGCCTGCGGGCACAGGGCGATTACGAGGAACAACGCGCCGCTTTCATTGCGCGTCAACCGATTGGCCGTATCGGTCAGCCGGAAGAAATTGCCGATCTCGCCGTCTATCTCGCCGGTGCCACCTATACGACAGGTCAGGCCTATAACATTGATGGCGGCTGGAGCATCTAGCCCTGTCTCCACCCGCTTAATGCCCCCAAAGGAGTAACCCCATGAAATTTCTTCGCTATGGCGCAACCGGACAGGAAAAGCCGGGCCTTCTCGATGCTGATGGTACGATCCGCGATCTATCAGCCCATGTTTCCGATTTGTCGGGTGCAACCCTCAACCCCGATGCGCTGGCAAAGCTTGGTGCACTCGATGTGAATGCGCTGCCCAAAGTCGAAGGAAATCCGCGCCTTGGCCCTTGCGTTGCCGGTACCGGAAAGTTTATCTGCATCGGTCTCAACTATGCCGATCACGCAGCAGAATCCGGCATGACTGTGCCACCAGAGCCAGTTATTTTCATGAAAGCCACTTCGGCCATTGTCGGCCCCAATGATGATCTTCTTATCCCGCGCGGATCGGAAAAGACCGACTGGGAAGTCGAGCTTGGCATCGTGATCGGTAAGACCGCGAAATACGTCTCGGAAGAAGATGCGCTCGATTATGTTGCCGGCTATTGCACCGTGCATGATGTGTCGGAACGCGCCTTCCAGACCGAGCGCGCCGGTCAGTGGACCAAGGGCAAATCCTGCGACACGTTTGGCCCCACCGGCCCTTGGCTGGTGACCAAGGACGAGATTACCGATCCGCAGAACCTTGCTATGTGGCTTAAGGTCAACGGCGAAACCATGCAGGACGGCTCGTCCAAGACCATGGTCTATGGCGTGCGTCATCTGGTGTCCTATCTTTCGCAGTTCATGTCGCTGCAACCCGGCGACATTATCTCCACCGGCACGCCCCCGGGTGTCGGCATGGGCATGAAGCCGCCGCGTTACCTTACGGCTGGCGATGTCGTCGAACTCGGTATCGAAGGTCTGGGTACACAGAAGCAAAACGTGCGCGCTGATAGCTGATGGCAGACAAATCATGACAAAAATCACTGATCTGCGCGTCTTCGATCTGCGCTTTCCGACGTCGCAAAGTCTGGACGGTTCGGATGCGATGAACCCGGACCCTGATTATTCCGCTGCTTATGTCATTCTCGATACGGATGACGAAGCGATGAAAGGCCATGGTCTGACTTTTACCATCGGTCGCGGCAATGATATCTGTTGCCAAGCCATTCTTGCCATGCGCCATCTGGTGGTTGGCACTGACCTCGACGAGGTTCGTGCAGCACCGGGAAAGTTCTGGCGCGATTTGACCAGTGATAGCCAGTTGCGTTGGATCGGGCCGGACAAGGGTGCGATGCATCTGGCAACCGGAGCCGTGGTCAACGCGTTCTGGGACCTGCTCGCCAAACAGTCCGGCAAGCCGGTGTGGCGACTTGTATCCGAGCTTTCGCCCGAGGAAATCGCCGATATCGTCGATTACCGATATCTAACCGATGTGCTGACCCGCGACGAAGCAGTCGAAATCCTGCGCAAGGCCGAAAGCGGCAAGGCGGAGCGAATCGCAAATCTCGAAGCCAAGGGGTACCCTTGCTATACGACCTCGGCAGGCTGGCTTGGCTATGATGACGACAAACTGCGCCGTCTCTGTCAGGAGGCGATCGATCAGGGTTTTGACCACGTCAAGATGAAGGTTGGCCGCGATCTGGAAGACGATATTCGGCGGCTTACTATCGCTCGTGAGGTGATCGGCCCGGATCGTTATCTGATGATCGATGCCAATCAGGTCTGGGAAGTCGATCAGGCTATCGAATGGGTCAACAGGCTTGCCTTCTCAAAGCCGTTCTTCATTGAGGAGCCGACCAGCCCGGATGATGTTGCAGGTCATCGCAAGATCCGCGAAGCCATTGGCGATGTGAAGGTGGCAACCGGTGAAATGTGCCAGAACCGCATCATGTTCAAGCAGTTCATCGCTGAAGGTGCCATCGATATCGTACAGATCGATAGTTGCCGCATGGGCGGCTTGAATGAAGTGCTGGCGGTGCTTCTGATTGCCGCAAAGTATAATAAGCCTGTCTGGCCGCACGCGGGCGGTGTTGGCTTGTGCGAATATGTGCAGCATCTCTCAATGATCGATTATGTCGCGGTTTCCGGTACACTCGATGGCCGGGTAATCGAATATGTCGATCATTTGCACGAGCATTTTCTCGACCCTTGCGTGATCAAGAATGCGGCCTACATGCCGCCGTCACTGCCGGGCTTTTCCATTGAAATGAAACCGCAATCGATTGCCGATTATACGTTCAAGGGTTAGCCTATAAAGCCGCGCTGTGCATTTTAGTGCCGCGCCTCCTGAAATTGGTTCACCCTTTCAGGGATGCACTCCGACAGCGCGGTTTTTTAAAGAAAGCGGATCATCAATGCGCCAGTGAGGAGCAGAACTGCGCCACCAATACGCCCTGCAGTGATTTCACGTGCCGCCATACCCATGAAACCTATACGATCAACGGCGAGCCCAGCCAGTAGTTGCCCTGTAACAGCAAGGCCCATGACGGCGGCGGCGCCAATATGGGGTGTCAGTATGATCGACGTTGTCACATAGATGCATCCAAGCGCGCCGCCGGCCACAAACAGCCATGCCGGCGGTATATGGAAATTGGGTATGGTGCCGGTGGCTTTTGTTGTAATCGCTGCGACCAGTGCCAGAATGATAGCGCCCGCCAGAAAGGAAATGGCGGCGGCGGTAACAGGAGAGCCAAGGCCGCGCGAAAGCGCCGCATTAATGGGTGCCTGAAGCGCGATGCAGGCACCCGAAAGAATGCCGAATAAGGTCCACAGCATAGATGAATTCTCCTGATTTCTAAAAGTGGCCGCTTCGTATCGGAGCATTGAGTAATGGCAGACGATCCGGGCGACAAGCCCGCAGCGGTTTTTTTGTGCCCGGCATTGCCACAGCATCGGGGCCGCCTGCTGCCAGCTTTCGATTTCCTATTTTAAATCAAAAATTTCTCAGCTATATTTGCTACTAAATTAGCAGCTAAATCCTTTCTATTCCCTGTGCTGTCTAGTGTAGATTGGAGTTAGTTGGGATGGGTGCTCGGTTTAAATTCCTGCATGCCGATGGCTGTTCGGCTGCGGAGATCAAAAAAATTGACTGGTCCGAAAATCCTTTGGGAACGCCAGATACATGGCCGGCGTCGTTGCGCACGGTTGTGCAGATGATGTTGGCGTCGCATTTTCCGAAGGCGGTTGTCTGGGGCCCGCAATATATCACGCTTTTCAATGATGCGTTTCGCCCGATTCTCGGCGCCAAGAAGAACTGCATGGGGCGTCCCTTTAACGAAATCTGGTCTGAAGCCTGGGACGAAATCGCGCCGATTGCCGAAAAAGCCTATCGGGGTGAGGCGACGTTCATCGAAGATTTTCCGTTGCTTATCGAGCGCTATGGCTATCCTGAACAATGCTATTTCACCTTCTGCTATAGTCCGATCCGTTTGGAAGACGGCAGCGTCGGCGGCATGATGGATACGGTCATCGAGGCGACGGCCAAGGTTCAGGCGGAAAAGAACGCCGCCGTCTTCAATGCTGAACTGGCGCATCGGATCAAGAACACCTTTAGCGTAGTCAACGCCATTGCCAACCAGACGTTTCACGATGTCGACAGCGAGAAGCTCGACATTTTCGCCAAGCGCCTTTCAGCGCTCAGCAATGCGCATGACGTGCTCAGGCTTGGCAGGACCTCCCAGGGTGCGCTGGCGCAGATCATTGGCGGTATCGTTTCGGCACTCGGCGTTGAGGGCAGGGTTGACACTGAAATACCCGATATTGCGATCGGCTCTAAGGGAGCAGCTTCTACTTCTCTGCTCATTCACGAACTGATGACGAATGCCATAAAATATGGCGCGCTTTCCAACGACAAGGGTCGCGTTCATATCGAAGCGTCTATTGTGACGGATGAAAATACTGACAATCTTTTCTTGCACTGGAAGGAAGAGGGCGGCCCTGAAGTCTCCAAACCGAGCCGCAAAGGTTTTGGTACCAAGCTCATCAGGATGGGTTTGCTGGGCGCGGGCAAGGTGACAATGGATTTCCTGCCGCAAGGTTTTGAGGCACAAATGCTGGCCCCGCTTTATGAATTGCAGTCAGATGTCCATGACAATAACGTGTGATGCCGGATTTCTACCTGATACGATAAAATGTAGCACGCTTTAGTTTCGTAAGTGATGCGTCGGCAAGCTTGGCCGACGATAATTCCTTTTTCACATCGCTGCTTGCCGCGTGATTCACGACATATCGATCTGCATTTAATTATGCAACTGATGCAACGCCTTCAAATATAGCTTGAATAAAAGGAATTTACTGGTGCTGCGAGGGAGGTTTGAACTCCCGACCTCTCCATTACCAATGGAGTGCTCTACCACTGAGCTACCGCAGCAATCTCTTGAGTGCGGCGGACTTCTGCCACATCATTCGGCAAATCGCAAGCGACCATGCGAAATTCTTTTTGCAGAATGTGGAAATCGTTAAAAATGGGCATTTCACGTCGCTTTCTAACGGTGTAAACAAGGCCATGAGCGACAAGACAGTAAATCCGGAAAAGCAGGATCAGGCGGACCGCCACAAAAAGCGGCTGGCAGAGCAGTTGCGCACCAATCTGATGCGCCGTAAGGAGCAGGCGCGTTCGCGCCGTGCAGGCGAGGCTGATCTGCGCAACGATGGTATTTCCGCTGCCAGCGAAGAAAAAGACCAGGGCGACATATAGGACAACAGAATCGGCCCCAAAATCGGTTAAGATTTTTGGAATGTATGATGCGTAGATAAAATATTGAGACACGACCTTTGTGCGCCCCGATGGATGCACGGCGCTTTAATGACGCAAAAACCCTTTCTTGAAGATCATGCGCGCCTAAGGTAAAAGCGCGTTCCTGTTCCCGGCAAAGATTACCGTCAGAAAGCGATTCGCAATCAAACGTAGTCTTGCCGCGAGACGCTCTATTTTATCAGACATTGCCGCCGCGCCTCGAAGGCAACTGGCGACGGCTCCAATTGATTACCGGACGCCACGCGCCGGCTTGGAAGGTGAAACAGCATGGATCGCATCAAAATCATTGGCGGCAACAAGCTCAATGGCGTCATTCCCATCTCCGGGGCCAAAAATGCCGCGTTGCCACTGATGATCGCCTCGCTTCTCACCGACGATACGCTGACGCTCGAAAACGTGCCGCATCTGGCCGATGTCGAACAATTGATCCGCATTTTGGGCAATCATGGCGTCGACTATTCAGTCAATGGCCGCCGCGAGCACCAGAATGGTGCCTATTCGCGCACCATACATTTCACTGCGCGCACCATTGTCGACACCACAGCGCCCTATGAGCTGGTTTCAAAAATGCGTGCGAGCTTCTGGGTGATCGGCCCGCTTCTGGCGCGCATGGGCGAGGCCAATGTGTCGCTGCCGGGTGGCTGTGCCATCGGCACACGCCCGGTTGATCTCTTGCTCGAATGCCTCCAGGCGCTGGGTGCCAAGATTGATATCGAAAACGGATATGCCAAGGCGCGTGCGCCCAAAGGCGGGCTCGTCGGTGCGCATTATACATTCCCGAAAGTTTCGGTCGGCGCCACCCATGTCATGCTGATGGCCGCAGCGCTTGCCAGGGGCGAAACGGTCATTGAGAACGCGGCGCGCGAGCCGGAGGTCGTCAATCTCGCCGACTGCCTCAATGCTATGGGCGCAAAGATTTCGGGTGCAGGCACCAGCACGATCCACATTGAGGGCGTCACAAGCCTGTCGGGTGCGCGTGTGCGCGTTATCCCGGACCGTATTGAAACCGGCACCTATGCCATGGCGGTTGCCATGACCGGTGGCGACGTATTGCTGGAAGGCGCAGAAGGCAGCCTGCTTTCTTCGGCACTCGACACATTGCGTCAGGCGGGTGCTGAGATCACTGAAACCAATAGCGGTATCCGCGTGGTGCGCAACGGCCACGGCATTCATCCGGTCGATGTCACCACCGATCCTTTCCCCGGCTTCCCAACGGATCTTCAGGCGCAGTTCATGGGCCTTATGACCATGGCAGAAGGCACCTCGCATATTACCGAGACGATTTTTGAAAACCGTTTCATGCATGTGCAGGAACTGGCGCGACTGGGTGCAAAAATCTCGCTTTCCGGCCAGACGGCCACGGTTGAGGGCGTCGAACGCCTTAAGGGTGCGCAGGTCATGGCGACCGATCTGCGTGCTTCCGTATCGCTGGTCATTGCCGGTCTTGCTGCTGAAGGCGAAACCACGGTCAACCGCGTCTATCACCTCGATCGCGGTTTCGAGCGTCTGGAAGAAAAGCTTTCGCGCTGCGGCGCTAATGTGGAGCGCATCAGCGGTTGATTGTCTAGCGCATCGTACTGTCCGGAAAGCGGAATTTTAGGATAGTACGATACGTAGATTCAATAAGTTAGAGCGACCTTCGTGCGGCAGGATGGACGCACGGCGCTCTAAAGCCGGAACGCGTGTTTTGGCTTTTTCAAAACACGAACAGCAACAGATTGAAAAGCCTGTCGATTTTTTTGTGTCGGCATGTAAAACTTGGCACGATGTCATCTGAAAATAGCGGGAAACGATGCCGGATATGGAAATGTTGAAGCTTGCGGCGCTGGATGAAGAAGATTTGCAGGTGTTGTCTACCCATCTTCAGGACGCGGTTCTCAAAATATCCGACCTGCAATATCTGGCGAAGGAACAGCGGTTTGTTCTGACCGCCAACCGTTTTGCATGGGAAGAGGCGCGGCCAAAACTGTTTCGCAAACCGCAATATCAGCGCCGCCGCACGGCCCTGCATTTCAACCGCGTGCTGTCGGCGCAGCTTGCTGGTGTTGACCGTACGAAGCCCGACGATGTTCTGTCGCTGCTGGCAATCCGTTTCGCGCCCGGCGAAACGCCTGCTGGCACAATAGAACTGACATTTTCCGCAAATGCAGCTATCCGTCTTGCGGTGGAATGTATTGAAGCGCAACTGAGTGATCTGGGAGCGGCATGGGAAACCGAATCCCTGCCGCGTCACGGCGTCTGACAGGACGGCTTGCACACGGTCCAAGTTAATCAGCATTTGAAGGAATAAAGCGTGGTCACGACGCTCAGACAAAACGATCCCGACTTCGAACGCCAGTTCGTGGCTTTTCTTTCGGGCAAGCGCGAGGCTTCTGCGGATGTGGACCGCACCGCGCGTGAAATCGTCGAGCGCGTGCGCCACGAAGGCGATGCCGCGCTGATCGATTACTCGCGCCATTTCGACCGTATCGATCTGGAAAAGACCGGCATTGCCGTAACGAGCGATGAAATCGACGCAGCTTTCGAAGCCGCTCCGGCCTCCACCATCGAGGCACTGAAACTGGCGCATGAGCGCATTGAAAAGCATCACGCGCGGCAATTGCCGAAGGATGATCGTTATACAGATGCGCTGGGCGTCGAGCTTGGCTCGCGTTGGACGGCGATCGAGGCGGTTGGTCTTTATGTTCCGGGCGGAACGGCGAGCTATCCAAGTTCCGTGCTGATGAATGCGGTTCCCGCCAAGGTCGCGGGCGTCGAGCGTATCGTTATGGTGGTGCCATCCCCGGACGGCATTCTCAATCCGCTGGTGCTGGTGGCAGCGCGTCTGGCCGGTGTGTCGGAGATTTACCGGGTTGGCGGTGCGCAAGCCATTGCTGCTCTTGCCTATGGCACGGAGACGATTGCGCCTGTTGCAAAAATCGTCGGTCCCGGCAATGCCTATGTGGCGGCCGCCAAGCGCATTGTTTTCGGCACCGTCGGTATCGATATGATTGCAGGCCCCTCGGAAGTGCTGGTCATTGCCGACAAGGACAACAATCCCGACTGGCTCGCTGCCGATATTCTGGCGCAGGCAGAACACGACACCGCTGCGCAGTCGATCCTGATGACGGATGACGAGACTTTTGCAAAATCGGTCGAGGGCGCAGTCGAACGCCAGCTGAAAACCTTGCCGCGTGTCGAGACCGCGCGCGCGAGCTGGCGCGATTTCGGTGCCGTCATTCTGGTCGATGATTTTGAGGCCGCTATCCCGCTTGCCAACCGCATTGCCGCAGAGCATCTTGAAATTGCCACAGCCGACCCGGAGGCGCTTTTGCCAAAAATCCGTAATGCCGGTTCGGTATTCATCGGGGCCTATACGCCTGAAGTGATCGGTGATTATGTCGGCGGCTGCAATCACGTTTTACCGACGGCGCGTTCGGCGCGGTTTTCATCGGGGCTTTCGGTGCTTGATTATATGAAGCGCACCTCGCTTTTGAAACTCGGGCCCGATCAGTTGCGGGCGCTGGGTCCGGCGGCGATTGAAATCGCGCGCGCCGAAGGACTTGATGCGCACGCCAATTCGGTGGCCATTCGCCTTAATCTATGAGGGATCATGAGTGCTGGCGCTCCCAATGCCCGTCTTGTCGATGTCGAGCTCGATGAAACCATCGGCCGGTCTACGCCCGATGTCGAGCATGAGCGTGCGGTGGCTATTTTCGATCTGGTCGAGGAGAACGCCTTTCATCCTGTCGGTGACGCTGTCGGCGGCCCTTACAAGCTGAAGCTCTCGTTGCTCGAAAAGCGGCTGATTTTTTCCATAAGCCGCGAGAACGGTGAGGAGGTGGCTACGCATATCTTGTCTCTCACGCCGATGCGCCGCGTCGTGCGCGATTATTTTCTGATCTGCGAAAGCTATTACGAGGCGATCCGCTCGGCAATGCCGAGCAAGATCGAAGCCATCGACATGGGACGGCGCGGGCTGCACAATGAAGGCTCGCAGACCTTGCAGGCGCGGCTTCAAGGCAAAATCGATGTCGATTTCAGCACCGCGCGGCGGCTATTCACGCTGGTCTGCGTGTTGCACTGGCGGGGTTGATGCGCATGATCGCAATCGCCGCCAATCCTCTTGATGTGAGCCTGAAAGATGAGGCGTCCACGCGCTTGCCATCCTCGATCCTCTTCGTTTGCGGTATGAACGCGATCCGCTCGCCCATCGCTGAGCTTCTTGCAAGAAAGTTGCTGCGCCCTAATATATACGTCGCCTCTGCCGGAGTGAAACGCGGCGAGCGCGATCCCTTTGTCGATGCTGTTCTGATCGAAGAAGGACTGTCGCTCGACAATCGCCAGCCCCGGGGTATAGAAGAACTGGCTGACGGCTATTTCGACCTTATCGTAACCCTGACGCCGCTTGCGCATCACACGGTTCTGGAGCGTATGCGCGGCTTTTCGGTTGATGTGGAATATTGGCCGACACCGGACCCCACACTTGTGACTGGTAGTCGCGAGCAGATCATGAATGCGTATCGTGATGTGCGCGAGCGTTTGCGACAGCAGATTGTCAGGCGTTTTGGTACCCTATGAGATGGTGGAATTCCGTTATTCACAAATGCCGTCTAATCATATAGGTTCCGCCCAAATTCAAAGTTGCGGCCCGGTGGTGGGCCAATAATTCAAGAAAGAAACAGGTATCGCATGGCGAAAGAAGAAGTCCTCGAGTTTCCCGGTGTTGTTACGGAATTGCTGCCCAATGCCATGTTCCGCGTGAAGCTCGAAAACGAACATGAAATCATTGCCCATACGGCTGGCCGTATGCGCAAGAACCGTATCCGCGTTCTGGCTGGCGACAAGGTTCTGGTCGAAATGACCCCTTACGATCTGACCAAGGGTCGTATCACCTATCGCTTCAAATAAATCGGCCTCTGCCGGAGGACGCCTTGACGACAGTCGTGCAAAACAAGCTGGTTCTGGCTTCAGGCTCGCCGCGCAGGATAGAGCTTCTGGCGCAGGCCGGTATCGCGCCCGATCATATCCAGCCAGCGGATATCGATGAGACGCCGCAGCGTTCCGAGCATCCGCGCTCTTTAGCGCGCCGTCTGGCGCGCGAAAAGGCGCTCGCTGCCCTAGAGCGTCTCAAGGGGGATGCGCATTTCACGCAACCCTTCGTGCTTGCTGCGGATACAGTGGTGGCGGTTGGTCGACGTATTCTGCCCAAGGCCGAAATCAGCGATGAAGCGCGTGAATGCCTGCGCCTGCTTTCTGGCCGTACACACAAGGTCTTTACCGGCGTGTGCCTGATCTTGCCAAACGGTAATCTGCGCCAGAACATCGTTGAAACGCGGCTGCGTTTCGCGCGCCTGTCGCGGGCGCAGATGGATGCTTACCTTGGTTCGGGCGAATGGCGCGGCAAGGCGGGCGGCTATGCCATACAGGGACTTGCCGGCAGTTTCGTCGTCAAGCTGGTCGGCTCTTACTCAAGCGTTGTCGGACTGCCTTTGCACGAAACCGTAGGCCTCCTGGCCGATGGCGGTTATCCGGTTTATGGCAACTGGTCTAGCGGAAAGGTTTGAATTCGATACGATGAACGCCAAGAAGGACATTTCGGCTGTTAGTGGTGCGCGCGTGACGCCGTTGCGTCCCACGAGGCCTTGCCCGGAATGCGGCAAGCCCTCAGTGCGCGAGGCTTATCCCTTCTGCTCACCGCGTTGCAAAAATATTGATCTCAACCGTTGGCTTTCGGGCAGCTATGTTATTCCTGGAAAGCCTCTGGACGAGGAAGAAGAGGGCGGTAATTAGGGTGGCTAGCCATAATTTCCCTATTTAAATCAGTAGACTAGGGAAATGACGAGAAAAGCCTGCAAAAAGTGCGCTAAGGTGCTGGACAGCGACAAATTTAATGCTATAACCCACGCACTTCCGGCGGCAAGCTTGTCGCCCAGATGCCCGGATAGCTCAGTTGGTAGAGCAGCGGATTGAAAATCCGCGTGTCGGCGGTTCAAATCCGTCTCCGGGCACCATTCAAAATAACTCCATAATTAGAAAACTCCCGAGTCGAAGGCTTGTTATTGTCCCGAAAACGGCGCGGTGCCAGCTACATGCTGTCCCTTTTTGCTTGGGCAACTCCCGCTGCTTTTTTCAGGCGGCCACGCTCCATAGGCCTAATCAGGTCTTCGGCGCGTTCGTTCGGGATGTTTCTCATACCTTTGTGCGCGTGGCGCGTATTGAACGGAAGTTTATCCGTTTCCGCTTGTTTCTTTAGTTCAAGTGCCTTCTGGGCATTCTCCACCAGGCTGTGCTTTTTGGACAGCTCCGCACGCCGTTGAGATTCAGCGTTCAGACGTTTCATTGCCATGGAGAGTACGCCGAACTTTAGTTTTGAACCTTCATACGCTTGTGACGGAGATACGCCACGGGCTGCGCCCTTACCCCGCATCTCACGGCGTTTTTGGTGAGCAAGGGTCCTTGCTTTATTTCTCTGTTCACGTAAACGGCGCTGAAGCACGAGAAGATCAGCATCGGGAATGTCTTGAATCACAGGATGCCGGGTTTGGTTTACAATCTCACGTTCATCAGCATTCAGCGCTCGATCTTCTTCCTTGCGGGTTATAGCCAATTTCTACCCTCCTTATTTGTCCGTACTCAATTATTAATGTTGGACGGGCCGACAGGTTCCTTATCGAGAAGGGATGGCTTAATATTTGTTGTGGAGTGTACAACCTTCAAGCACCGCTCTCAGGTTTCGTTATCAATATCTTTGCCACTTCCGCCTGAAGCCTCCTGACCCTTGACGGAATAGCTGTCGTCGAAGTTGTTAAGACTGGTGCTGACGAGGCCTTTACCTTAAATCGAATACTTGTCATCGTTCCAGCTGCCATTACCCGCCCAGAAATGATTGCCAATACGCTGTTGAAGCGTGGAGACACCGTTCAGGCCAAGCAAGACTGCGCATAGTTTTCATAGGTCGGAATACCTGCCTGATAGAGCGGGGTAATCGGTGCAACGACTGCCAGACATAACCGCAGCCACCTTTGAAGAGCTTTGTACAGTTGCTGAACTGTGCGTGTTACATATAAGTTTGAAAACACATAGGAAACGCGGTCCTAGTGTCCGGACTGATTGATCAAAGTCAGAATATTACGGTAGCGGCGAGTGCTATGGCTGAGGAGAAGACCACGTGGCATCTGTCGTAACGAGTAGCGACGCGTCTCCAGTCCTTGATGCTACCGAACAGATCTCGGTGCGATTGCGTCGTTTATAGCGGCGTTTGTCGTATTTAATGGCCTTGTTTGGGGATTTCCTGCCCGGGATGCATGGAGTGATACCCTCTTCTTTTAGGGCATCGTGAAACCAGTCGGCATCATAGCTACGGTCAATCAGCAGCCATTGAGCCTTGGGACGTTCGTCAAGCAAGGCAGCTGCACCTGTATAATTGCTGACCTGACCTGCCGTTATGAAGAAGCTAATCGGGCGACCGTTGGCATCCGTTACGGCATAAAGCTTGGTGTTCATACCGCCCTTGGTGTGTCCAATCAGGCGTTTCGCGCCCCCTTTTTTACTCGCAGGCTGGAAGCCGTGCGGTGGGCCTTGAGATAGGTCGCATCGATCATGATCGTCTTGCGCTCTGGAGCCTGAGGCACTGCCAGACCTTCCATCACCCGCAGGAAGATGCCCTTGTCGCCCCAGCGTTTCCAGCGATTATAAAGTGTCTTTGAGGGGTCATATTCCTTCGGCGCATCGCGCCATCTGAGCCCATTGCGATTGACGAAGATGATGCCGCTCAGAACGCACCGATCATCAACGCGAGGACGGCCATGGCTATTGGGAAAATACGGCTGAAGACGCGCCATTTGCTCGTCTGACAGCCAAAAAAATCACTCTTCATTCATGCTCCTTCGAGCCCATCCGAATCACAATCAGCGTGGTGAATCAATGGGGCCTGACCCCAACTCTGAGCGCAACTATGCTTTAAGGACCGTGAATTGGTGTTTGATTGAAAGTGGTGTCGCGGAGTCCAAGACGCCTTGCTGCTTTCGCATCATATGAATGAGTTCGATGCCAGAAAGCGTAATGCTGGCTGCAGCCTCAGACTTGAAGCCGAGGATGGATCGGATACGGCGTTTGACACGCCGATGATCCTGCTCAATGAAGTTGTTCATATATTTACTCGAGAGGATCGTGATGGGGTCACCGGGCTGCTTCAGCCGGTTCTCTGTATCAAATTGCATGATAGCTGTTCTGTTGGTCTGACTGTCGTCGATCACAATTCGCTCCGCCCCGCCGTGTTTGGCAAACGCCTTGCGCAGAAAGCGCTTGGCAGCGTTCAAATCGCGATCTCTGCTGAAACAGAACTCAACCTTATCGCCATTGCTTCCGATCATGTGATACGAGTACAGCCACTCACCTTTGACCTTAATAAAGGTTTCATTAACGTTCCATTTACGTGTGACCTGGCGCTTCCTGTGATTGAAGCGCTCAAGTAGTGTTGAACTGAAACAGATGACCCAGCGATGCACCGTTGAATGGTCCAGTTCGATACCGAGTTCCGCCATCATCTCCTTCAGATTACCAGGCTCAAATCGTAAGAAAGATCTCAACGCACGAATAAAAGAATGACGGACTTATCAAAATGGCGCCCTTTGAACATCGAAATTCTTCAGCTCTCAAAAAGCCAGAATGTTATCATTACATTCGTTGATGAAAAATTTGAAGCAGATCCCTCTTACGGTGCTGCAAATCGTGAGATTGGCGTCACTGTTTGTGATCATCGTCAGCATAAAGGCTTGAGCAATCGGGGTGAGAAATCGCATCTGCCGTTTCGGAAGCGAGAGCGGACTCGACAAGGCTTTCGCTCCATTGGAATATTGCAGTATTTGGTATCAATCTTTTCAGCCACCCGAAACCATTTTGTCCAAGCCAGTTCCAACCGTTCAGGGGGCTTAATCCGGGCGCATCGCATAAACGCGATCGCTGAATGGAACGTCACAACGCATGAGCTTGCGTCAAATCCACTGGCCCGCTTCGGCACGCGCCTCCTTCAAACAATGTGACAGCACCGCTTCGCTCACTCCTTTGTCGCAAGTTGTGCTGTTTTGCGCTGCGGCTTGACCCAGGAATAACCAATTGAAATCCATATCAGGCAGAAGACCACGAATATGCCCAACGCAATCGGACGGTTGATGAAATCCATCAGATTACCGTGAGACTTGATTAGAGTTGTGATCATGCTTTTCTCAAGGATTGGGCCGATAACAATCCCCAAGACACATGGAGCAATAGGCATTCCATTTTCCTCCATCAGATATCCAACCACACCGAAGATGAGCATAATTGTCACGCCATAAACTGCATTGTTTGAAGCAAATGCGCCCACGATGCAGAAGATCAATATGAGCGGCATGAGCACGCCCTTTGAGACCCGCAGAATATTCTTCGAGAACTTTATCAGCCCCCAGCCAAGCGGTATCATAATCAAATTGGCGAAGATGAAGACAAGAAAGACGGCGTAGATTGTCTGCGGATTAAAAAGGAACAGCGTTGGGCCGGGGTTCATACCCTTGACGTAAAGAACTCCGATGACAATTGCTGTAATTGTATCGCCTGGTATGCCGAAAACCAGAGCTGGTACCCACGCACTTGAAAGGGATGCATTATTGGCGGAAGATGCCTCGACGACACCTTCAACATGTCCCGTTCCATATTTTTTTGGTGTTTTGGAGAAGCGACGGCTCACGGCATAGCTGACATAGGCCGCAACATCGGCGCCTGCGCCCGGGAGAATCCCGACAGCGGTTCCTGTGACATTTCCACGCAGAGCCTGCTTCCAATAAGTTTTGAGCATATAGCCCCAGTCTTTGAAGATATTACCGACCGCGCTAGGAGCTCTATCCCAGCCTTTGCCGCCGCTTAATACGGTTCGCAAAACTTCCGATATAGCGAAGATGCCGATCATGACTGGAATGAAATCAATCCCAGCCAACATTTCCGTGGAGCCGAATGTAAGCCGTGGAACGCCCGCCGGATTATTCAGGCCGACAGAGGCGATCGATAGGCCGATGAAAAGACTGAGAAGTCCTTTTGCTGGGCTCGAATCGCCCATAAATACCGCGCATGTCAGCCCTAAAAGGGCTATCCAGAAATATTCCGGAGATGAAAATTTGATCGCGATTTCTGCGAGCGAGGGGGCCGCAAACATCAGGACTATGGATCCGAAAAGACCCCCAAGGGCAGAGAACAGAACGCAGGCACCCAAACCTAGCTCCGCCTTGCCCTTCTGGGTTAGTTTAAAAGTGTCCTCGACATAGGCAGCAGAGGCAGGCGTGCCCGGAATGCGTAGCAATGCGCCCGGTACATCGCCTGCAAAAATAGCCATTGCAGAACACGCAACGATGGCTCCGACTGCCGCGACGGGTTCCATGAAGAAGGTAAGCGGAACAAGCAGCGCAGTAGCCATTGTTGCAGTCAGACCGGGCACGGCTCCCACAAAGAGACCAAACAGGGACGCTGCGATGATCGTGAGGATAACGTTGCTCGTGGCAACCAGACCGAAGGCTTGAAGGATAACTTCCATTTCTGTCTCCTACCAAGGTAGTCTTGGGACGATGCCTAACGGCAAGGGCACGAGCAGCATTGTTCTGAAAATGAAATCGCAGGCGAACGCGGCTAGAATTGCGAGCAACGCAGCTTTTACGATGTTAACTTTCAGGATCAAAAACATCGCGAAGGTGACGATGAAAGCGGTTGGAATAAAACCAAGGGACTGTGCAAACAGGATGTAAAAAACCACGAGCAGAGACGTCGCGGCTACACCCGCCAGCGCCCGTGGGTTTTTGATCTGGTCAGACATGGATAGCCATGGCTGACGGCCTTGCCGTATTCCCTCGTAGAGGAGCCGAACCGAGCAGGCGACAAAGCCTGCACCTATAAGGAGCGGGAATGTGGCAGCGCCGTATTGCTGACCTGGAATGGCGGGCAGTTGCCAAGCGTACCAGGCGAGTAAAACGCCTAAGAGCAGAAAAACTGCTCCGAGCGTGGTGTCACTAAATCGCATTGAGAGCACCTGTTGTTCCGTTTCGTAAGCAGGGGTGATTTCCCGCCTGTCCGATCGCCGAAATGGTTATTTAGCCAAGCCGATTGCCTTCATCGTTTCGCCGAAGTTGACGTCATTGGTCGCCATAAAGTTACCAAACTCCTCACCGGGGAGGAAATTCGCGCCGAACCCCTGTGCGGAAAGGAACTTAATATATTCATCGCTCTTGAAAACGTTCTCAAGCGCGGTAATCAGGCGTTCTTTCACATCATCGGGCATCCCGCTGGGACCGACGATCCCGCGCCATGCGCCGAACTCCCAGTCAGAGCCTGTTTCCTCTTTGAGGGTTGGCACGTCAGGAAAAAGTTTGGAGCGTTCCTTACTCATATAGGCGAGCGATTTGACACGATTAGCATCAATCAACGCGCGGGCTTCAACCAGTGACGAGGGCACGATTTCCGTGCCTCCGGAAAGCAATTCCTGAAGTCCGCTCGCAGCGCCATCGCTTGGAACCCATGTAACGGTGGAGGCGTCGATGCCTTCAGCGTCCAAAAGTCCGGCGATTGCAACGTGCCAGCTCGAACCTTGGCCGCTACCAGTTGCCCGGAAAGTGCCGGGGGGCGAGGATTTAATCGCTTCAAGCAGTTCTCCTACGTTCTGATATTTGGAATCGGCTGCCACCTGCACACCGGCAGGATCCTGGTTCATCAGGGCCAAGGGAGTGTACATTTTGTAGTTAATTTTGGTAAGCCCGAGCCAATGCATGAGATTGACTTCCGTCGTGGCCAGACCAAGCGTATAGCCATCCGGTGCGGCATCGGCCATCGCCGAATGTCCAACAACGCCTGAGCCGCCAGTGCGATTCACAACGCTCACGGATTGCCCAAGCTCTTTTTCCAGTCCGACGGCGATAACGCGCGCAACTGCATCGGTTCCGCCGCCCGCTCCCCATGCCACCATCAGGGTGAGGGGGCGGTCAGGATATTCTGCCCAAGCGGCGCCAGCTGTCGTTGAAAGCAGAATTGCTGCAATGAGACTCTTTGCGAACTTCATGTTGTTCCTCCCAGTTCCAAAATTAAATTTACATCTATGTTCGTGTTGTCAGGCTCTTCGGTCCTCCACCGAAACTGTACTCTTTCGCCTCACACCACCTATCGAAGTCCTCTAGTTACGGTTACAAAATCGGAGTCCGTTAACGCGAGCTATAAGAACGCTCGCGTAGTGTCTTCAAGTTTCGCAATCGGGTCCATCTATCGTGGGTCGCCAGAATTGCCACACTTTAGCAAGATCAATTGGCGAGCCGCTATTGATGGCCAACATACCTCTACAGTCATGCGCACCAACTGGGAGAGCCTCCTGGACGCGGGTTTCGGTGTGATTGGTAGGCACATCGAGAAAAGCTGGCGCAACGGCAATGATTTGCAGACCTTCCCCATTGAACAAGCCCGCAGCCTCAACACCGTGATCGCTGACGATTAAAGGTTTCGAAATGCCGATTTCACTTAATATCTGTGCCAGAGATGCAATTGGACCCGCACCAAAGTGGATGGTTGTCAGGTAATTGATAATATGCATTTCAGCTCCCAAGATATCGTATTGCCTTTAAAGCAGGTTAGTGCCATTTGCCGTTATTCCCGATGGGGACAAATGTTCGAATAAACAGGAGCGTGCGGGATAAATCGCGACAAAGTCTGAATGAGCGGTTGAAAGTGATAAAAGCCGCAGACATCCATTCCACCTCCCTTGTTATAGGGCGCAATAGGTCGCTTCCCCAAGCGACTCCATGAAAGCCATCCACAATGTGGGCTAATTGCCCATTCAATGGTCGCCGAGTGGAGGTTTTTTGTCAACCAGCTTCTGTCGTAAAGTTCTAGATTTTTTTGAGGCCTCCTGCGGGTAAAAGAGGCAATGCTTGACAAGCTTGAACCTACTTGTGCAGAGCCGGGGCCACACCAATTCGGCACAGGATGAAATCACACGAATCTTGCGCGATATCAAATGATTGACATTTTAAGGTTATGTCGCAAACTTTTCAGATATTCTACTGTATACGAAGACCTGTGTGGATTGCAGATTGATGCGAGGCATTGAGTATGTGCGATTTCAAGGGAACGCATTTCCCCTAAAGTGCCATCCTGTATATCGTTTTCTCTTGTAGAGCGACAATCAACATGGGAACGGCGTCAACCGAGATGAGTTCATCGCGACGTTGTGGGTGCATTTTTCTTTTTCTCACAAAGGAAGAATGCATGCCCTCCCACAGTATTGATGATTTGAGTACGCTGTCGCACCCGAAGATCCCGTGCCCGGAAGACAATCGCTGAAGCTTTGCTCTTCTGGCTTTTGACAGCAACAAAACGCATTGTTGGTCGCAGGGCTGCCTCGCCTATTGCTTCTGCATCAGCAGCATCATTCTTTTGGCGTTTTACAAACGGCGTATCCTAGCATAATCTCGCGCGGCAAAACCCTTCTATAGGTACGATATACGAGCCGTTTCGAGATGAGAAACGACAAGTGTATGAAGCTCAAAAAGCGTTCAAAACCAATCACTGTAATGCTGGAGTGAATGGGCAGATCTGAAGATTTTCGAGAAAGAAGTTCTTAATATGTCGGCATTGCTATAGCGCGATCTGAATAGAGCAGTTTACATAAATAGGGCTCTATAACTTATGGTTGTGAAGGCCTATCGTAGCGGCCGCTATCTCTCTTTAGGGCGGAACCGAAACTGGCGGAGGACCGCCAATGATCTTTGTATAGGATTTATACATTCCAGGCATGACCCCACCGCTTCACTCGATCATTTCCAGGCTTCACCTGAAACAGCTGCGGCTCCTGATCGCGCTGGGCGAGCACGGCTCACTCCTGAAGGCCTCGCAGCAGGTCGCGTTGACGCAACCGGGTGCGAGCAAAGCACTGCACGAAATCGAGACGACGTTCGGCACGCCGCTATTCGTTCGCACAAATCGCGGCCTGGAGCCCAATGCCGTCGGCCACTGCGTGATCCGTTATGCGCGCCGGATCCAGACGGATCTATCGCACCTGCGCGACGAGATCGTCGGCATCATGCGAGGCCATGGCGGGCGGGTGGCCGCCGGCGTGATCATGGGTGCGGTACCGCTGCTCACCGATGCCATCTCCGCGCTCGTTGCGCGACAGGCCGACCTGTCTGTCGAGATCGTCGAGGACACCAGCGCCGCCCTACTGGCCCAGCTCGACGACGGTCTGCTCGACCTGGCGATCTGCCGCACAACCATCAGCCAAGAGCCGCAGGTCTATGACAGCGTGAGGCTCCAGGATGAAACGCTCGCAGTGATCGCGAACGTCGACCATCCTCTGCGGCACGCGCAGACTCTCACCCTGCAGGAGCTGGCACCATACCGATGGGTGGTGTACCGCGCAAACATGCCGATGCGGCTCCTGCTCGAACGAGAATACCTCGATTGCGGAATCCGGTTCCCGCAGCACCTGCTCGAGACGACTTCCGCTTTTGCGACGCTGGCGCTGCTGCAGGCCAATCCGTCTTTCGTAGCCCTGGTGTCGATCGAAGTTGCACAGTTCTTCGCGCCCCGGCAGATGGCGTGCATCCTGCCGCTGGCCCTGACGTCACGAAGCGAGCCCTATGAGCTCGTAACCCGTAAGGGGGCACCGGTTACGCCCGCTACCAAACTGCTGATCGAAGAATTGGTCCATCGGCAATCCTGAGCATCGGGTCGGCGCGACTGCCGGTCCGCACTTTATCTGCCGTCCTGAAAAAAAGCGTCGGAAGTGGCCATGTGGCCGGCAGCTAGGCCGCTTGGCGTTCTATACCAGCGTCTATTGCCATTGCCCCAATCAGCTGCATCATGGAGGCTCAGGTGAGGCGGTTATCATGACCGCGTTATCGAGCAACGCTGATAGTTTGTCTATGATTACCTGTGCTGGAAACAACGCCCTCGAGTCCGAACAACGAAAAGTCCCGCCGCATAGTGAGATGCGGCGGGACTTTTTTTAATGAGGACTGTTCTTCGGTTATCGCGGACGGAGCGCTGCGTGTCTCGCTGCGATGATGCCCTGTGTGAGAGCACGGGCGTTCCCGTGCTGACTGAACCCGCCAGCAGCTTCGCCGGCGGCGTAGAGGCCGGGAATTACCTGACCGGCATAGTCGAGGACCTGGCTGTTGCCGTTGATGCGCAGGCCTGACCGGGCGTCGTGGATTACCGGCGTTGACCAGGCGGCATAGAAGGGCGCTTTTTGAATCTTGTACTGGGGCCTCTGTTTGCCAAAGTCGGAGTCGACACCGGAGTCAACAAAGCTATTGTATCGCGCTACCGTGGCGACCAAGTTGCTTGCCGGCATGGGAACCCGCTGATGCGTCATGATGATTTTCTGTGCGAGTTCTTCCAGCGTGTTTGCCTGGAAGAAGAATCCATCGGGATCGACGAAGGGGGGGGCCACAGTCCATCTCTGTCGGGCTACGGCATCTGCATCGAAGATCGCCCAGATCGGTCCACCACCATTGTGGCCGTCGCCGATTCCGGCCAAAGCAGCGTTAACCCAGTTTTGTGGGTTCCATGTGATATTCTTGGCGTTCAGGTAGTTGCCGTGAGTGTACGGGTTGACTGAGCCAGCGCTGTTTGTCGGGAACTGACCTCCCATTTCGTCGAAGAAACGCTTCCCGATCATGTTAACATGGATAACGTTCTGGTTGTTGACGCCGGAAAGGCCTGACGCTTTCGCAAGGTGGAAGACAGGGCTCTGGGGTTGCCACTGCAAGAAAGAGTAGTTGTATCGCGTCCCGATGGCGGTTGGCTTGGTGATGTTCGTGCCGAACTCTCCGGTCTGGTTGTACGTGCCCGCAAGGGATGCTCCGACATTCAGCCCGGCAATGATGCCGCTGCCGTCCTGAAAAGAATAAGGCTCGCCAGCGACGCCGCAATACTCTGCGGTGAGCCGTGGATCGAACTGTCTGCGGTATTCCACATTTCCGTTGCCACCGCCGCTCGCGATGATGACGCCCTTGCGTGCCTGAATGTTAACGTTCCGGCCCTGATGGGACGCTACGACCCCGGTCACGCCACTTTGCATCCGGTGCAGCGACACCAAGCTGTAATTCACAAGGATGCTCACGCCACGCGCCCTTGCTGCGGCCTCCAGCGGGCGTATGAAGCCGGGCCCTTGAGACGTCGTCGCCCGCCGGTCAGCATCTACCTGCAAACCGGTCCGGACCGATGCGTAGTCCATGATCGCTGTATGCATCATGCGGTTGACCGAATTTCCGACTTCATTGCCGCCAACATTGTCGACAGTGTTTTTCGTCCACCTGACGCCATTGCGGCTTAGAAAGTGGTAAAGGTCGACATTGACGTCGGCAAACGCCCGGATGAGCTCGCGATCGTTATAGCGGTAGCTCGTAGCGCCGTTCGCCAGGGTGATGGACCAGTCGGTAAGGTCCCTGTACAAGAGTTCAGGCGAATCCGTGATGCCGGACGCCATCTGGGCGGGGGTTCCGCCTCCGATGGGAATGTTGCCTGAGCTTACGATGCCACGTCCGCCAATGTGCGGCTGAGACTCAAGGACAATAACCGATGCGCCCGCCTCTGCAGCGGCAACTGCGGCGCCGAGGCCCGCCGATCCGCAACCTATTATGACGATATCGGCTACGCGCGGGTCCGCGGCATGGCCAATATTCACCTGCAAAACACTGCTGGCCGCCCCCGCAGCGGCGATTCCGGCACCGGCCTTCAACAATGAGCGTCGGCTTAGTGTCATTACGTTCTCCTCCTCAAATTTTTTTAGACTTGCGTATTCAGTTTTTGGATTGGGCGGACTCAGCAAAACGCATCAATGGTGATCGCTGTAGAGACTTAGCCTATCGCACTATTGCAGCATTCGCTCGTGCGACAACTGATAAGATGTGATCTCGGTATAACTTTCTCTCAAGTCAGGTGCACCTCTATGGATGCTGGTTTGTTATATATCTGCTTTGCCCGGACGAGAATTTTCTTGCCGACAATCGCCGGTGGTTCAGTTTTGCGGAGTTCAGAACGCCATTCCGTAGCGCTGCAGACACTGCGAGAGCGCCTCGGCGACGCCGCAATGCGCAGGCAGTTCGACACGCAACCGCGCATAGGCCCACTGCCTCCAGGAACGCGGAGAACTACCGGATATCTCGATGCGGACGAGTGACGGAATGCGGTAGGCGTTTGTCCATTCGGGGCTGAACGCGCCGTCCAGTCCGGCATAGCTAAACGAAAGCTTCAGATCGCCGCGCACGAGTGGAAGGTCCTCCCCGCCCGTGCCCTTCAGATGATCGCGGCGAGCACGAATGAGGGCCTTGTCAGTTCCAGCCCGTCCCATCGAGTAAGTTATGTCATCAAGTCCCGCACGGAGTTGGTAGCCGAGGGCCGGACGCACGAAGGTGACCTTTTCAGCACTCCCGGTGAATAGGACTACGGTGGTGCCCACTTCCGGGTTAGAATGGGCGGGCTGCGCGGCCTCGAGATCTTCCACCATCCGGTCGAGGATGACAGCCACTGTATCCTCCCGTCCGCCCCGGTCGATCATTCCTTGCCAATGGCGCATCCAGGTCCCGGTGTACAGCGACAGCCCACCAAACAGGATTGTAGCGAGCAACAACGAAACCAATGCCTCGATCAGCGTGAAACCGCCTTGAGCCCTGCGTTTCCTCCTCATTACAGCCTGCCAATGCGCACAGTCTGCATCACGTTTTCACCCGTATCTTTGTTGCTGCGAACCGTGACTGAGTAGAGTTGCCATCCTGCTCTCTTCAGTGCAGTGCTGCGTTCGAAGGTGTACGGCTCCACGAGGACCGTGAAATCTCCGATCTCACGCTGTCCCGTTTGCAACGGGTCGAGGGTCATAGTCACAGCCATGGCAGCCTGCATGTTGACACGGCGTTCCGCCGACCGCTCCAGACCAGCGAATACACCCGCGGCGCCGGTGATTATGCGCGCGATCGGAACAATCAGCAGCAAGGCGATTGCCAGCGAGGCCAGAACCTCGATCAGCGTGAAGCCGCGTTTGTGTGGTGCTGTCATTGAGGACTCATTTCAACGCGCCCGGTAAACCAGTCGACGCGCAGTTCAATGGCCCGGCCGCTGGCGGACAGTGTCATGACACCGCCGCAGGACCGTCCGTCGGCGAGGAAACGCAAGGTTCTGGTTCCGCCTTGGATGGGACACTGGTCCGATGTGACCCAGTTGATCGCTACCCCGTTCCGAATTGAGATCGGATCGTCGCCAATCACCTGGATGCGCTTGCTACCCGGATCGACCGTGACGTCGGCGACGCCCCTCGTGGCGACGGCTTTCACTCTGGCCTTGCGGAACTCCCCGCTGATGCGAACCGCTTCGCCAGAAAGCTCGGCAGCTCCGATTCGGGAATGGGGCCGCGGCATCAGGACGAAGGCCGCCAGGGCGAAGATGGCGAGTGCTGCGATCACGTCGAGCAGCACGATACCGCGCTGTCCCACCTTACGGTCGATGATGCCCCTAGGGCTAGCGGGACACATTTGAGCCGCGCTCACCTAGACCATCGGAGGTGATGTTGAACGACTTTCCATCGCTGGCGTATTTGTACTCGTTGCCCCACGGATCGAGCGGAACGCTATCACTGCGAAGGTATGGTCCGTTCCAGACTTGGATGGTTGTGGGCTTTTGCGCCAAGGCTCCCAGTCCCTCTGCCTGCATTGGATAACGACCAACATCAATGTAGAAGATATCTAGCGCACTGGAAAACGCCTCAATCTGGAGCTTGGCCGCGCGCTCTCGGGAATCAGACAACTGCGCCAGAACACGAGGGCCGACGAGCGCTGAGATCAGCCCGATGATGGCCAGCACGACCAGCATCTCGATCAGTGTAAAGCCCGCCTTGCGGCGCCTGGCACGCTTGCGTTGTGTGAGAGGAGAATCAACTGTGAAATGTACGCTCATGCAATCAAGCTCCTATCGAACCATGTCATTGAAGGACATTAGGGTAGACATGATCGACACGATCATACCACCGATCAAGATGCTGATGGTTGCCACCGCCGCAGGGCCGACGAGCCCGACGATACGGGACAGCGAACGTTCCAACCGCACTTCATAAAAGTCGGCAACACGATAGGCAAGATCAGCGAGTTCGCCACTTTGCTCACCGAGTCTCAACATGCGCACCGCCAGCGGCGGAAGCTGGAGAATCTCAAGTGCATGACCAAGCCTGTTGCCCTGTCTCAGCGCATCGGATGCCTGCTGCGCGCGTGCCCGGGCTGCCTCCCCATGATCGATAGTATCGGAGATGAGCTTGAAAGCCAGGGGAACCGCCACGCCCGTTTCGACCATGATTCCCAAGAGACGTGCGAAGCGACCCGTGCGATAACTGCCCGGTATATCCGACAGAAGCGGAAGCTTTTTGGCCCCCCCCCAGAGCCATGCCCATAGAAGGCCTCGCCGCGCCGCCACGAACCCCAATAATACCACGATGGAAACGGCAAGCAGAAGCTCCAGCCCATATGAGCTAAGGAAGTTCGAAACCGCGAACATCGCCACCATCAGCGTGTCCGTGTTGCCGCCCTGCGCGATCATCGGTTCGAACTGAGGAACCACGCCCACTAGGAAGAAAACCAGTACGCAGATCGTGCCGGCGAAAAGGACCGCTGGGTACCGCAGCGCCTCCCTGACCTTGACTTGCAATGCCTCAAAATTCTGGCGCTCCTCCACGATGCGCGACAAAAGGGTGGCCAACTTGCCGGAGGTCTCTGCAACGCGAACCATGGCGATTTGAAATGTGGGGAAGAGGGCAGGCCAGGCTTCCAATGCAGTGGAAAACGATTTGCCTGAAGCCAGATCGGTCCGAACGCTGGTGACCACGGGTTGAAGCTTGCCATTGTCGAATTCCCTTTCCATGATCGAGAGAGCTTCGTCGATCCGGATACCCGCATTGAGCATGATTGAAAGGTCCGAGAGCAGCCGCGTAACAGCCGCCGCCGGTATTCGGCTCGTGAAGAGCGGCGCCCGTGCTGCGGACTGCACGCTTTCTTCGACATTCACCGGGATCAACCCGCGCGCGCTCAGCTTCTGGACGGCGTCCTCGGAATCCGACGCATCGATCCGGCCGAGTTCCAGGCGCCCGTCGCCATTCAAAGCCTTATATGCGAATGCCGTGGAACTCATCGAGGTCAAGCTTCTTAACTGCGCGTCTTCACGGGAGACAAATGTTTGAAATCGGTGTTTTTGAAAAATCCCTTCAATCGCGATCTCTGCCGAGCGCCAAACGATTCAAGCTCTTCCATTTGGGTTACCCTCCCTCTCCGTAAATGGCGGTTTCTCCCTGCGCTTCATAATTCATCGGCTGCCCCTGCCAATCAGTCTGCCCGCCGTTCATCTCATCGGAAAAGCGCAACGAAGCTCGCCCACCCGCACCGTCGAGCTTGACCTCAAACTGGCCGACGACCTTCAAGGTCCAACCTTGATGGGTCTCCCCCCTCCGCAGCGTGAAGGCCGTCACTTCGGCTGGTGAGGTGAAGGTTGCGCTGTTGAGCCTTTCCGAGCGCACGATGCCAACCAATTGCCAATCAGGCGCAGCAGCAGGCGCTGGCGCTGGCTCGGGTTCCGGTTCAGGCACCACCACGACAGGTTCCGGCTCGGGGGCGGCATATAGGATGGGGGCAGATCGTCCCGGCGAGAACAGCGGCCGATCCCGCAGAGCTGCATAGCCGCTCAAAGGACGCTCTCTGACCGACAGGTTTTCCATGCCGAAGGAGAGGTTAGACGAAACCGCGACAGCGGCGAGTATAATCGGCACGCGCACTTTCGTTGTCATGGCTGGGAGCCCTTCTCTCGGAAGGCGGATAGCGAGACGTTTAGCGATAATGGTCGATCGAGGGAACCAAAGTTTTGGCCTCCCCCTGACAAGTCAACCGCGCGGTTCAATCTGATCCTGAAGCTGTCGACGATCATGACGGGCGAACCCGCCTCTATGGCATATAGGAGATCTGGCAGCGATTGCTCCATTACCTCAATATCGGTGGTCAAACGAATGCGTTCCAAAGCCTCCAGCTGGGGATCGCCTGTGAGGCCGATTTGGCCGTCTGCGGGAACGTCGACGCGCCTGATAATGGCCCCCACACGTTCTACATGTTCAGAAATCAGGCGCTGAAATTCGGCTGAGACGAGCCCGCTGGTTTGGGAATCGAGAAGTATCTTGTTCTCGCCAACGTCTGGAGTCGGCGCTTCCGCGTGGTGGACCGGGGAATTGGATGCCTTGCCTTCGAGCAGGGCCGTACGTTCCTCATAAAGCGCCAGCGTACGCGCCTCAGCACGCCAGGTCAGCAACGTATCGGCGACAAGTATCAGAGTTCCGACGACCAGCAGGGCAATGACGATGAGGGATTGAAGCCGCTTGTCGCGCCATAGAGTCGTCAGCATCATCGCAGTGCGCCCCCCGAGCGAATGAGCGGCTGGGTGTCGACATCGAACTCGGAAGTAACGCCATCCTCTCCGCGCAAAGCCGGTCCGACCAGTCTGCTGCCTTCGAAACGCCCCGACGATTCAAGCGCGGTCAGCACTTCCGGTACGTCCAATGTCCGCCCCGAAAGACGCATGCGCCCATTGGCGAAAGATACTTCCGTGGCATAGGAGTGCATGGGCAAAGCTTCAGCCAGGGCGTCTAAGGCTGCAAGCGCGCTTACGGCGTCTTCCTTGAAGTTCAGTGCGGTCTGCTCAGGCGCGGTTTCAGCCTTGAAGGGCGCTGCCGCGAGCGCAATCGCCTGACGCGCCTGTTCTGCGCGGACCTCGACGGCAGCGCGGCGTTTGGCATAGCTTCCCTCGATCATCGGCCGTACCGCCAGTGCTGTGATGGCCGTGACGAGGCTGATCCCCAAAATTCCGGCGAGAAGAAACTTTATTCGGTCACGGGTCCCGGTGCCCTGTTGCCGGTATGTCGACACAGCCACTTCGCCGCATTTGGGAAACGGTGCCGAAATCAGGACCTGGCGGGCAACGGTCACATTCAGACATGCCAGGGCAGCAGCGACGCGCGACCTTGGAACGATCGCGATGGCAACCATCACTTGCCGGGCTTCGCGGTCGATGTCGATTACCTTGTGACCGAAATAGATGTCGGAGACAGGCAATGGTGAAAGTGCACCCATACGCGACGCAACAATTCCATCGAGGTGGCTGGCAGCCTCCATAGGCAGTTCAATGCGGCGCGCGATCACCCAGCTCGATGGGATGCCGAGATGGATCGTCTTTCCATTCACTGCGCTGAGCAATGCAGCGGACGGCTGCGCGTCATGAGAAATCGGCATCGACAGGAGGGCAGACGGCTTTCGGCCCGATGCTGGCTGGATTTCAATAGCGCTCCCGTCATCGGCGACCGTCCCGATCACGCGGCTGCCGGATTTAACGCGCACAAGTTCATCCAGCAGAGAGGCTGGTCCCGCAATCCAGTCATCCAGGCCGCGGATAGCTGCGGTGAAAGGAGAAGCCATTTCGGTCAAACCTCTGAGCGGAATCCGACGTAAAATTCGAAGTTCTGCTGCGCGTGAAATTTAAACATAGTGTATCTTCAGGTGCTTATTCCCGATAAATCCAGAATTCTTTGTCCGATCCATGAGCTGAGACTGGAGCGGGCAACTTGGGGCACGGTGTCTGCAGGGTACTGGCATCTGATAGTAGCGCCAATCTTTTTTTGCCTGTCGAGCAATTCGGCCCCAAGCAGGAAATGTCCTAATGATTGTCGCGCGGCAGGCCGCTGGTGACGGCGATATTCTGGTACTTAACCGCCGGTTTCAGAACCATTCCCTCAGAAAACTGATCAACCATTGACCGCTGGATCTCTTGCCAGGGTGTCTGATGCTTCGGATATTCATAGCCGCCCTCGTTTTGAAGATCGGCAAGACGGTGCTTCATCTCGTCATCCGACACGAGGATGTCGGCGGTGCCCTTGCGCAGGTCAATGCGTACCCGGTCACCCGTACGCAGCAGTGCAAGACCACCACCGACGGCCGCTTCCGGCGAGGCGTTGAGGATCGATGGAGAGCCAGAAGTGCCGGACTGACGGCCATCGCCGATGCAGGGCAGCGAATGGATGCCTGCTTTCAGCAGGTAGGCAGGCGGTTGCATGTTCACGACTTCGGCACCGCCCGGATAACCGACTGGGCCGGCTCCGCGCATGAACAGGATGGTATTTTCGTTCAGGTCAAGTGAGGGATCCTCAATGCGATTGTGGTAGTCTTCCGGACCGTCGAAGACTACGGCGACGCCCTCGAAGGCATCGGAGTCTTGCGGATTTGACAGATAGCGGTCGCGAAACTCCGGCGAGATGACAGACGTCTTCATGATGGCGGAATCGAAGAGATTGCCTTTCAGATTGATGAAGCCCGCATCCTTCCTGAGCGGATCGGCAACAGTACGGATGACCCTGCCGTCGAGGTTATCCGCCGCGGCGCAATTATCGCTGATCGTGCGGCCGTTGGCGGTTATGGCTCCAGGGTGCGGCAGTAAGTCGGCCTTAATCAGCTCTGCCACCACGGCCGGAACACCGCCCGCATGATGATAGTCCTCACCGAGATATTCACCGGCCGGCTGGAGATTTACGATCAGCGGAACGTGGTGGCCGACCTTTTGCCAGTCATCGACGGTCAGTGACACGCCGAGATGCCGCGCGATGGCGTTGAGATGGATAGGCGCATTGGTTGACCCGCCGATGGCAGAATTGACGACGATCGCATTTTCGAACGCCTCCCGGGTCATGATGTCGGACGGCTTGAGGTCCTCCCTCACCATCTCGACGATGCGCTTGCCGGTTTGGTAAGCCATCTGGCCGCGCTCGCGATAGGGAGCGGGGATCGCCGCCGAGCCCGGCAACTGCATGCCGAGCGCCTCGGCAAGCGAGTTCATCGTCGTCGCCGTGCCCATCGTGTTGCAAAAGCCGACGGACGGTGCCGATGAGGCGACGATGTCCATGAACTCGTCGTAGTCGATCTCTCCCGCCGCCAGCCTTTCGCGTGACTTCCATACGACCGTGCCGGAGCCGGTGCGTTCACCTTTGTGCCAGCCGTTCAGCATCGGGCCGACGGACAGCGCTATGGCTGGAATGTTGACGGTGGCTGCGGCCATCAGCAGCGCCGGGGTGGTCTTGTCGCAGCCGATGGTCAGCACGACGCCATCCAGCGGATAACCATACAGCAATTCAACGAGAGCGAGATAAGCAAGGTTGCGGTCGAGCGCAGCGGTGGGCCGCTTACCTGTCTCCTGAATTGGGTGGACCGGGAATTCAAGCGGGACGCCGCCAGCAGCCACAATGCCATCGCGCACGCGCTTGGCCAGCTCGATATGATGCCGGTTGCAGGGCGACAGGTCCGAGCCCGTTTGGGCGATGCCGACAATCGGCTTTCCGGACTGCAGTTCCTCGCGGGTCAACCCATAGTTCAGATAGCGCTCGAGATAGAGCGCTGTCATACCGGGGTTGTCGGTATTGTCGAACCACTCACGCGAGCGCAGCCGTTTCGAACCATTATGCTTGGACATTTTTACACCTCCCAGAACTTGGCCTCCGCGCTATCGATATGGCATCGACAATCGTCGGGCAAGTACTTTTACTTAAATGTGGACAAATTGTCCATTTTGTGGATTATAGGAAAAAATCAACGATATACAGGCGTGCAGATGCGCTGCATGCCGGGGAGGGGAAGCTAAGCGTGAGCCAGATTATCTTTATTCCATCCGAGGGCGGACTGGGCGAACCCCGTGTCGCGGCATCGCCCGATACGGTGAAGCGCTTAGCCGCCCTTGGCTTTGATGTGGTGGTTGAGAGCGGAGCGGGCACACTGTCCCGGATCATCGATGAGGACTATGCGAAGGCAGGTGCCACCATTGGTTCCGCATCCGCCGCGGGCCGTGCAGATGTGATTCTGAAGGTTCGCCGTCCAAACGCCGCAGAGCTCAAATCCTACAAGGCTGGTGCAGCTGTCCTCGCCGCAATGGATCCGTATGGCAATGACGATGCCGTTGTCGCTATGGCGAAAGCAGGTATCTCCGCTTTCTCGATGGAGTTCATGCCGCGCATCACGCGGGCCCAATCGATGGACATTCTGTCCTCGCAGGCAAACCTTGCCGGTTATCAGTCCGTGATCGATGCGGCTGCAGAATATGACCGCGCTCTTCCCATGATGATGACGGCTGCGGGCACAGTGCCAGCGGCTAAATTATTCGTGATGGGCGCGGGCGTTGCGGGTCTTCAGGCCATAGCCACGGCGCGTCGACTAGGTGCGGTCGTCACGGCCACGGACGTGCGCCCAGCTGTTAAGGAGCAGGTCGCCTCACTCGGCGCGAAGTTCATCGCGGTCGAGGATGAAGAGTTCAAGGCTGCCGAGACTGGGGGTGGATACGCCAAGGAGATGTCGAAGGAATATCAGGCCAAGCAGGCAGCGTTGACTGCCGATCACATTGCCAAGCAGGATATCGTCATCACGACTGCGCTGATTCCAGGCCGACAGGCCCCGAAGCTGATTTCGGCGGCTATGGTCGCGTCGATGAAGGCGGGTTCGGTGATCGTTGACCTCGCGGTAGAGCGCGGCGGCAATGTCGAGGGTTCTGTTGCCGGGCGAGTCGTGACGACGGCCAATGGTGTGAAAATCATCGGCTATCTCAACGTGCCGGGCCGTGTGGCTGCATCTGCTTCGCTGCTTTACGCCAGGAACCTGTTCGCGTTTCTTGAGACAATGGTGAACAAAGAGACGAAGACGCTTGCGGTTGACCCGGAGCAACAGCTCGTCAAAGCGACCTTGCTTACGCATGGGGGCCGGGTCGTGCATCCCGCCTTCGCAAAGGCCGAGCCGGATCAGCCCCAGCCCACGGCGCCGAATAAGTCCGCCGCATCAAAGGCGCAGGGAGGCGCATGATGGAACACAATGCAAGACGCGCACTGGAACAGGCGGTCGATCAGCTGGAGCAGGCTGCCTTAGCCGTTCGACTGGCGTTCCAGAACGAACGGACCGCCCAGGTGGCGGATACGGTTGCCGATGGTATCGGTGTAGCGACGGGCATTGACCCGTTCGTCTTCCGCTTGGCGATTTTCGTGCTGGCGATCTTTGTCGGCTACTACGTCGTGTGGTCGGTGACGCCAGCGCTACACACGCCGCTGATGGCGGTGACCAATGCGATTTCCTCGGTAATCGTGGTCGGCGCACTGCTCGCCGTCGGTATTTCGGCGTCCGGCCTTGCCACCGGCTTCGGTTTTGTTGCCCTGATCCTTGCCTCAGTGAACATCTTCGGCGGGTTCCTTGTCACACAGCGCATGCTGGCGATGTACAAGAAAAAAGAGAAGTGAGGCCTGACTGATGAGCGAGAATCTCTCCAACTTCCTTTATCTCGTGTCCGGCGTGCTGTTCATCATGGCGCTGCGCGGCCTGTCGCATCCAACAACCAGCCGCCAGGGCAATGTCTACGGCATGATCGGCATGACGATAGCGGTCGTCACCACGCTGGCATTGGCCGTACCGTCCTTCAACGGCTTCGTTCTGATCGTCGCCGGCATTGCCTTGGGTGGTGCCGTCGGTGCCGTCATCGCGCGACGCATCGCCATGACGTCGATGCCGCAGCTCGTCGCCGCCTTCCATTCGCTGGTGGGCTTTGCCGCCGTGCTGGTGGCCGCAGCCGCAGTCTATGCACCGGAAAGCTTCGGCATCGGTAGCGTCGGCCACATTCATACCCAGGCGATCATCGAATTGGCGCTGGGCGTCGCCATCGGTTCGGTAACCTTCACCGGTTCCATTATCGCCTTCCTAAAGCTGGATGGGCGCATGTCCGGCAAGCCGATTATGCTGCCGGCGCGCCACGTTCTCACCGCGGGCATCGTGACCGTGCTGGTGGTGCTCGTGGCAATGATGGTGACGATGCAGTCAACGACTATCTTCTGGGTGATCGTTGTGCTGTCGCTCTTACTGGGCATTCTCCTGATTATCCCTATTGGTGGCGCTGACATGCCGGTCGTCGTCTCGATGCTCAATTCCTATTCGGGCTGGGCCGCGGCGGCACTGGGGTTCACGCTTGGCAATCTCGCATTGATCATCACCGGTGCACTGGTCGGCTCATCGGGCGCAATACTTAGCTACATCATGTGCAAGGGCATGAACCGCTCGTTCATTTCTGTGATACTCGGCGGCTTCGGCGGCGAAACCGGTGCTGTGACACAGGACGGCATTGAGCGAACGGTGAAGCAGGGCTCGGCAGACGACGCAGCCTATCTGATGGCGAATGCGCAAAGGGTGATTATCGTGCCGGGCTACGGCATGGCGGTAGCACAGGCACAGCACGCGCTGAGCGAATTGGTAGTCAAGCTCAAAGACAGGGGCGTCGAGGTGAAGTATGCGATCCATCCGGTTGCAGGGCGCATGCCGGGACACATGAATGTGCTGCTCGCCGAAGCCAATGTACCCTATGACGAGGTGTTCGAGCTGGAAGACATCAACTCCGAGTTCGCACAAGCCGACGTCGCCTATGTGATTGGCGCCAATGACGTGACCAACCCGTCGGCGCGTGATGACAAGTCGTCGCCGATCTATGGCATGCCGATCCTCGACGTCGACAAGGCGCGCACCTGTCTCTTCGTCAAGCGATCGCTTGGTTCAGGCTATGCCGGCATCGACAACACACTGTTCTACAAGGATAGCACAATGATGCTGCTCGGCGACGCCAAGAAGATGACGGAGGCAATTGTCAAGGCGATGGATCGCTGAGAGGAGCAGAAGTGTGCGGACGCTTGACATCTCTACCGCACAGCCTTCTGGTCTGGCGTAGCTTTTTGGATGCGCCGCCGGTTTCTGCTTGCAGAAGCCGGCGTCCATTGTGCTCAAGAGTCAAGTGCGACGGGTAGGTTCAATGACCCCAATCTCTGCAGACTTACACTCAGACTCACTTTTGTCGGCCTTGTCGGATGCCGGACTGGCGAGCCGCGAAGCGACACAGGAGCTTTTTGGTGAGAGTACGGCCTCACGGGCCTCTGACCTGCACCGCCTGATCGAAGCGAAGATCGTTGACGCTGACACCCTCGCAAGCTTCCTGTCGTCCTATTATAGCGTACAGCTTCTAGACAGGCAGCAGCTCGCTGACTACAAGCCCGTCGCGCAGAATCTCTCAAACCGATTTCTTGTGGAGAACTGGATCGCGCCGCTCACGGCACCAGACGGAAGCACCGTCATAGGAGTTCTCCATCCAGGAGACGAAGACCCGATAATGGCGCTGCGGGCTGTTCTCGACGGGAAAGCCGAGGTATGCATCATTCCAGCTCCTGATCTGGAAGCCTGTCTGGAACATCTTTCCGGCGCGCAGCATGTTGATCAGGCAACCGGCGAAGGAGCAACATCCGAAGCGGAGATCGCAAGCCTGCGGGATCTTGCAAGCGGCGCGCCGGTCGTCGTTGTCGTCGACGACATCTTCAGGCGCGCGCTAGACCTGAGGGCGACGGACATTCATATCGAACCGATGCGCGGAAGGCTCGTAATGCGTTTCCGCATCGATGGCTTGTTGAGGATAATGCCTTCGCCGCCCCAGGAAATGGGCGATGCAATAGTGTCGCGCATCAAGGTTCTGGCTGGCCTCGACATCACCGAGCGCCGGAAGCCTCAGGATGGTGCGATGCGCCTTCCGATCGGCGACCGCGAAGTCGAACTTCGCGTTGCGACCCTTACCTCTATCCACGGTGAGACCGTCGTCATGCGCATCCTGCATCGCGACAGCGTCCTGCTGGATTTTGCTGGCGTGGGCCTCGACGAGGAAGAGCAGCTGATTCTGAACCGGTTGCTTGAGCACACACACGGAATGATCGCCGTCGCCGGTCCAACCGGCAGCGGCAAGACGACGACGCTCGCGGCAGCGCTTTCCAAGCTCAACGATCCGGGACGCAAGATTGTGACGATCGAGGACCCCGTCGAGTACCAGATTCCAGGCATCGTACAGTCGCAGATCAACTCAGCGATCGGCATCACCTTTTCATCAGCGATCCGCACATTCGTGCGTCAGGACCCCGACGTGATCCTGATTGGCGAGATACGCGACGGAGAGACTGCCCGAGCCGCCGTGCAGGCAGCGCTCACTGGTCACCTTGTCCTGACCACCGTCCATGCAAACACTGCTGCAGCGGCCTTCACGCGCATGCGCGACCTGGGTGTGGAAACCTATCTGTTGGTCGGTGCCCTGCGTGGCATCATCTCCCAGCGTCTGTTGCGGCGGCTCTGCGATCACTGCAAGGAGGAAGGAATTCTCTCGCCCGCGACTTTCAATTCCGACTCTCGCTACCGGGCGTCCGGGTTCTCTCCGGGTCAGAAAACTTTCAACGCAGTGGGTTGCGGTCGCTGTAATTCCACCGGCTATCGGGGGCGCATCGCCGTGTTCGAGATCCTCGTCCTTGATGAGGTGATCACGGAACTCGCTTCACAGGGCGCGGATCATTCCAGGATCGAAGCGCTCGCTCTGGAACGGGGCATGAGCACGATGTCGCATGACGGTGCCAAAAAAGCAGGCCAGGGTCTTACCTCGCCCGCGGAAGTTCTCAGGGTTACCGGATTTAGGTGAGCGTATCCACAAGTGGCGCGAGCGACTTTGGCGAATGGTTTGCCGTGCTCAACAACGGTCGCAACTATTGCTGAAATTTTCGCGGTTTGATTCGGCCTCCTTGAACAGACTATTGGTCATTAAGGAGAAGATTTATGGTAGCCTTACATACGGACGATTTCAGACGTGACGCCGTTCGGATTGCGCTTACGAGTGGCCTTACTCGCCGCCGGGTAGCAGCCAAGTTTAGGTTTTGGCCTTTCCACTCTATCCAAATGTATACAGCGCTCTCGCCCCGCGGATATGCCTCCAGCTAACGATACCGATTTGGCGAAATAAAATGAACGCTTGCGTAAAGAGAACCGCCGACTTTTGGAGGAGAGGGGAATCTTAAAAAAAAGCCACCGTGTTCTTTAAGAATCAAAGCAAATGAGGTTTGCCTTCGTCAAAGAACACCGCAGTCAGATTTCAGTCCACTGACTGTGCCAGATTATCGTCGTTACATCGCGCGGTTATCGTGCCTGGCGCAGACGGCCATTAAGCAAGCGGCAGAGACAGGATATGGTGCTCCTCGCACATATTCGAGAGCAATATCATGTTAGCCTTAAATCTTATGGTCGTCCTCGCATGACGCAAGAGCTGCAAAGTATTGGGTTATCTGTTGGGCATCGCCGCGTTGGTCGCCTGATGAGCCAAAACAACATTTATGCTCTCAGAACCCGCAAATATAAGGTTACAACTGACAGCAACCATACTTTTAATATAGCGCCGAACTTGCTGGATCAGGATTTCTCAGCTGACAAAACTCGGAGGAATATCGCCCGCTCAATTCGAACAAATAAACGCCGAAAAGAGATAAAGAGGTGGAAATAAAACGGGACAAGTCCACTCCGTGCAAGTTCACAGCGTCGGTCAACGCGTGCCTTCCCATCCTATCTTTCCATATTGCGAAAGTTGCGTGACACACCGAAGGCCGCCTCGCCGTCAGCATCGATGAACGTCACGCTCAGTTCCGAGGCATCGCGGAAACGATCAAAAAAACGGAAGTTTATGGACTTTATCTGCTCAGCGGCCTCGCAGGTGAGGGCGTAAGTGGCCCGAAACTCGCTGTGGTGGTTCTCCTCGTCGTCGATCTCCCCGGGGCTTTCGGTCTGTGCCGCGCCGTGATCGTGCTCATGTTCTTCCGCGACGAGTTTGACGTCGGTGGAAGTGACAGCACAACCTGCGGACTCGGGCAATTCGAAAAGATTCAAGGGTTCCTTGAGGTCGGCGAGCGCAGCCTCGACAGCTCTTTTCTGGCGGTTGGTGTCAGCTTCGTGCTCGAACCCTACGATATCCATGCCGGGAGCAACGAACTCCATTTGAATATTGTTGCCCTCGATCGCAACCATCAAGCTCCCGTGGCCATGAACGTGTGGGCCAAGCTCTCTCCGCTCTTCTTCTGCATGCGCCGCTGAGGCAAGCATAAACATGCCCGAAGCAAGTATGGTTCGTGCGTAATGATGGAATCGCAATCTGGTATCTCCAACCCAATATGATCAGTAGCCGCTCGAGGTCGGCCAAGAGAAAGCCGTCTCTATGCAGTGGCCCGTCTTAGCAGCAGCGAGCCCAGGGCGCTGCCCCCTGGGGTTTCCGGACTGCTTGGCTGGCTACACCATCCTAGACAATTCGGTACTGATCTGTTGCGCCGTTTCACACACCAGCCGCGCGCAGAGCTCGTGGCTGCGCTCGTCGTGCCGATACAGAGGCATGCTGACGCTTACCGCTCCTATCGGCTCCCTCAAACGATTAAAGATCGGACTGCCGAGACAGCGGATATCCGGCTCGTTTTCCTCGTCATCGAACGCGAATCCCTGCTCACGTGTCCGCTTCAATTCTTCTAACAGCGCTGCGGGTGTAGTGAACGTCTTTGCGGTGTGACGCCTCAGGTCCAGATCCTTGAGAACTTCCATGATCCGCTCGTCCGAAAGGCCCGACAGCCACGCCTTACCTACAGATGTGGAGTGAAGTTCGACCTGGCCACCAATGCTGGTTTTCATCTGTACCCTGTTGGAGCCGACCAGCTTGTCTATGTAGACCATTAGATTGTTGCTCGGAACCGCGAGGTGCACGGTCTCATCCGTTGCATCGCGAAGCGAGACAAGAAAATCCCTCGCGATCGTCCGCAGATCCGAGTCCTCCCAGGACTGGGCAGCAAGCTGAAGGAGGCGTGGGCCTAAACGAAATGTTCCGTTCTCTCCTGACTGGATGACAAGTCCCTCTGCGGTAAGCGCGGAAACGAGGCGGTAAACCGTTCCCCGTGGAAATGGTGCGCGCTTGGTCAGTTGGGCAATGTCCAGTGTTCCGGGCGTGTCGGCAATGATTTGCAGCACTGTCATGAACTTCGAGAATGATGCCGCTCCCTGCACATGAGTAGACGATTTGGAATCGACTTCATTCTGGATATTACTTCTGTTCATAGACATCTCCTTGCGACTTGACAACGGAACATTTGGCTAATACACGTTTATGGACAAACTGTCCATATTGTAGTCAGTCGTAGTCAATCTTAATAATGGGAACTTAGTCGCGTGGTAGAGGAAGATCAATGGCACAGTCGCATCCACTAAAAGTGAATGTGACTGCCGCCTATATCATCTGCCAGAGCTGGTGGAAGTTTTAATGGGAGGAAGTAAAATGACCAAAAAGGGATATTGGGTTGCAATGGTCGATATTGCAGACCAGGAGGGGTACAAAGAGTATATTGCCCTGAACAAGGCAGCCTTTGACAAATACGGGGCGACCTTTGTCGTTCGCGCAGGAACGAGCCAGGTTATGGAAGGCTCTGCCGCAAACCGACTGGCTGTAATCGAGTTCAAGGACTACGAGACTGCTCTCGCCTGCTATAATTCTCCTGAATATCAGACGGCTATCAAAGCCCGCGAGCCGCATGCCAAGGCACATCTTGCCGTGGTTGAAGGTGTGTAGCACCGGAAGTATCGCTTAAACCTCGTACCGACTGGTCTGAGGGGCGGTCATCTTGCTGCCCCTTGAGCGCTGTTCGACCGGATGAGCAGGGCATGCTGGAAGCGCCCTGCTGACGGTATCCGGCTGCTCATCAGAGTGCCGCGAGGATCGTTGCATGCCCACAGCTTTAGGAGCAGTCATGTCCACCCCGTTAAAATGGCTTTTCAATCTTTTTGACGCCCTTGTCGTGATCGGCATGGCAGTCATGAGCATTCTGATCTTTACAAATGTCGTGCTGCGGTACGGCTTCAGCTCAGGCATTTCGTCTTCCGTTGAAATCTCCCGCGTGGTCCTCGTTTGGATTATCTTTCTGGGAGCTGTGGTGGGCCTGGCCAAGGGCGCGCATCTCAGTGTCGACGCGGTGATCGCACGGCTGCCTCACAAGGCGCGCTTCGTTTGTTTTCTTGTTGCACAGGGCCTGATGCTTTGGTGCTGTTGGCTTGTGGCAAAAGGCAGCTGGTCACTTACCCGCATCGAATGGGGTAATATTACTCCACTGACGGGAATTCCCGTCGGCCTCACTTACGCCGCTGCGCTCGTCGCTGCCATCATGATGGCTCTGGTTCTCCTTATTGAGCTGTGGCGCGCGATGCGCGGCACCCTGCCTCGTACTTGGGCAGGAGTAAAGCTTGATGAAGCGCCACTGGACGTAAGCTCCACGCTAACTCAGGAGAAAACTCAGTGAGCGGTTTGGTATTTCTCGGTTCTCTCCTTGGTGCGATCGGCATTGGGATACCTATTAGCTTTGCCTTGATGCTGTCGGCGGTCGCGCTGATGATGATGATGGGCAATCTGGATGCTCAGATACTGGCACAGCGTTTGGTCAATGGCGCGGACAGCTATCCGCTTATGGCGATTCCGTTCTTTCTTATCGCCGGCGAGCTTATGAATGCCGGAGGCCTTTCCCGCCGCATCGTGACGATGGCTCTTGCGCTTGTCGGTCACCTGCGTGGCGGCCTCGGTTACGTGGTCATCGGCACGGGTCTGGTGATGGCCAGCCTCTCGGGATCCGCTATCGCGGATACGGCGACGCTGGCGGTCATGCTGATCCCCCTTTTGCGGAATGCGGGCTACAATATGGAGCGGGCTACAGGCCTGATAGCATCGACGGGCATTATCGCCCCCGTAATCCCGCCCTCTGTCGGCTTCATCATCCTGGGCGTGACCGCAAACATTTCCATCATAGGTTTGTTCATGGCCGGAATCGTGCCAGGGATCCTGATGGGGCTGAGCTTGGTGGTGGCCTGGTGGTTCGTTTCGAAAAAGGAAACGGCGGCGGTGCAGCCTAAACTGCCGCGCAGGGACATACCGAAAACCATCATGACCGCTGGCTGGGCGTTGATGCTGCCGGTGATTATCCTGGCCGGACTGCGTTTTGGCCTCTTCACCCCTACCGAGGCTGGTGTGGTTGCCGCCGCTTATGCCCTTTTCGTGGGGCTGGTTGTATATCGGGAGCTGACGCCGCGGCGACTCTATCATGCACTGCTCGACGCTGGTCGTATGACAGCGGTGATCATGCTTCTAGTGGCGGCCTCTATGGTGACAGGCTTCATGATGACCATTACCAGCCTGCCGGGGCAGCTCATCAGTCTTCTCGCTCCATTTATCGATATGCCGATCTTGCTGATGGGAATGATCGTTCTGGCTGTCTTTGTCATCGGCATGGTGCTCGACTTCGCACCTTCGATCACTATTCTGGTGCCAATTCTTATGCCTCTCGTGACAGCAGCCGGGATCGACCCTGTCTATTTCGGGGTCATGTTTATCATGACTGCGGCTGTTGGCATGATCACGCCCCCTGTGGGAACGGTACTCAATACGGTTTGCGGGATCAGTCAGGTTTCGATGGGCGCGGCTTTGAGAGGGATTTGGCCTTTCCTTTTGGCTCAGTTGTCTCTCATTGTGCTCCTGGTGCTGTTCCCGGCATTGGTCACCGTGCCAGCGTCCTGGTTCCATTGAGTTCAAGCCGTCGAGGAGTTGGATTGGATATTCCACGACGGCTTTTATACCTACGCTGTGCAGTCTCCCGAGGATGACAGTGTGACCTCGGCGCGGAGAGAGGTGTCCGGGCTCGAATGGGAAGCAAAAGGGTTGCTTAATGGTTGTTATGCGTTTGATACAACGGTGCCGCTCCAGTTATCGGGGGCAGGATGCCAGTTTGCGCGGGGTGTGTAGGTGAAGGCATGTCGTCAGGGCGCCGGTTTAGATCCCTATGCGGTGTGGGCTCGCACCGGTTTGGCCGCCTGCGCTCTGGCCGTCATGACCGCGTGTACTACCACCGGTGATTATCTCGGAGACGTTGCGTCAGATCCGCTGAGCAAAGTCGCGAACGCGGACCTGAGTGCGCGCAAGCCGTCCGGCGGCGGCTTCCTGTCGAGCCTTGGCTTCGGACGGAAGCAGAATGCCCAGCAGGGTGAAGTATATTACGGCTATCAGCAACAGCTGACTTCTGGCGAGCGCAAGTCGCTGGAGCGGCTGAGTGGCGAAATGTTCGAGGTCAATCTCGAGGATGCCGAGATCAACGTAGCCGCACGGAACGTTCTCGGCGAAGTGCTTGGCATAAGCTATACGCTCGATCCAAAGGCATCGGGACGCGTTTCGATCACGACATCGAGGCCTACGCCGGCCGCAGAGGTTCTCACCATGTTCGAATCCGCGCTGCGCAGCAGTGGCGTGGCCATGATGCGCGAAGGCAACCGACTGAGGCTGATACCTGCGAACGAGGTGTTTGGAACCGCTGAGCTTGATCAGGGCACCATCGTCCAGCCCGGCTACGCTGTCACGGCCTTTCCTCTGAAAAACGTCTCCACCCACACGATCCTGCCACTGCTCGAAAACTTCGTCGCCCGTCCTGGCATGGTGCGCGAGGATCCAAGCCGAAACGCACTGATCTTCCAAGGGACGGCGGCAGAGCGGACCGCGGCAATCGAAGCAGCACGCTCTTTCGATCAGGATTGGCTGGCAAACCAGTCGGTAGGCATTTTTCCCATTCAAAATTCAAATGCGGCGGCACTGATGCCCGAGCTTACGCGCGTGCTCGACCTGGGGGAGAGCGGCCGCGGGCGCAACACGATCAATCTCCAATTGGTCGAGCGCAGCAACGCTATACTGGTGGTGGCGAAGACGCGCGACCGGTTGCAACGTGCGGCAACCTGGATCCAGCGGCTTGACCGGGTCGGCGCGACTGCCTCGAATTTGCGGGTCTACAAGGTCCAGCATCTGCAGGCACGGCGCCTTGCAGCGATGGTGAACGAGATATTCAACGGTGCCTCAGCATCGTCGGCCTCGGAAGAGCCGGCCTCGCAGTTTCCACCCGGCTCGCTGGCTGACGGACAGAATCAGGACGCAGGCGGTTCGCAGTCGGCCGAAGCGACCCTGGAGCAGCGCATGGGCGGCGAAACGCCGGTCGCTTTCGGGGCGGAAAACACGAAATCGCCCAATGGCGGCGTGCGTATAACCGCGAACCCGGAAAACAATACCGTTCTCATCTATGCGCGGCCAGACCAGCAACGGACGATCGAACAAGCGATCTCGGCGCTCGACCGGCCGCAGGAGCAGGTAGCGATTGAGGCGACGATTGCCGAGGTAACGCTGACAAACGACTTGCGCTATGGCTTGCAGTTTTTCCTGAAGTCTAGGGACCTCGGCCTAGGTCGCAACCGAGGCTCGATGGGGTTGGTCAAGGAAGCTGGCAAAGCTGTACTTTCGCGAACGGCTCCGGGTTTCAACCTGCTGCTGGGTCCCGAGACCGAGCCGCGCGTTGTCCTCGACGCCTTACGCGGGGTCACCGAAGTCAAGGTGCTGTCGTCGCCATCGGTCGTCGTCCTCGACAACAAACCGGCCGTGCTGCAGGTCGGTGATGAAATTCCAATCGTGACGCGCAGTGCTCAGTCAGTGACCGATCCGCAGGCTCCGATCGTCAACAATGTCGAGTTCCGTAACACTGGCGTCATCCTGAAGGTCCTGCCGCGTATCACAGGAAACGGCACCATCAGTTTGGTCGTGGAGCAGGAGATCAGTTCCGTACAGCGAAGCCAGGCGCAGTCGCTGACGCCGACAATTTCGCAGAGGCGCGTCAGCTCGACCGTTTCGGTGAGCAGCGGCCAGACAGTGATGCTCGGAGGATTGATTAGCGAACGCCAGCAGCGGGGCCGCGATGGCCTGCCAATTCTCGGCGACCTTCCGTTGGTCGGTGATGCGTTCCGGTCCAACCAGAATGCCGCTACGCGCACCGAACTCATCATCCTGATTCGGCCGCAGGTCATTCGTGACAGTATGGATGCGCAAAACGTGGCCGAGCAGATGCGATCGCAATTGCGGTTGATGAACGAACCGTCTAAGAACGTGCCGCTGCGGCGGCCTGCCAAGTCAGTCATCGAATGAAGACATTCACTGCACGACCCCAGGCCATCGCGGTCGTGGCAAGCGTCGTCGGCGCAGTGACGTTTCCGCCAGTTGCCGGGGAAACCGCATACACATTGGTCGTATGGGCCGCGCTGTGCCTGCTGGCGGCGGCGATCGCAGTTCATGATCTCGCGACGATGCTCATACCCGACCGCTATACGCTTGGAATCCTTCTTGTCGGCTTTGCCGAGTGGCTGTTCGCGTCAGAGGACGTTAAGATGCTTGCCGTGTATGTGTGCGCCGCTCTATTGCTGGCAGGGTCGCTTTGGCTGTTCGATATATTGTACGAGCGCCTGCGCGGTCAGACCGGGCTCGGAATGGGCGATATCAAGCTGCTTGGAGCATCAGCACTGCTCCTTGGGATATCCGGGACCGGCGTTCAGATCATGCTTGCCGCCTTGGCTGCGCTGACTTTTATCTTGTTGCGAGCGATACGCCTGCGCAGACCGTTGCGTGCCGTGGCGAAGGTTCCTTTCGGCACCTTCCTCGCGCCAGCACTGGTCATTGTCTGGGCGTGGCTGCCCGCCGCAGGGTAATCACATTGATCGGGTCGGGGAGGACAATATCTTGATTTCGCCGGGGTTGTGGCATCACTTTTTGTGGAGGCAGGTGGGCGTCAAGTCGTCAAACACCCAGCGGGGTACAATCCTCGTCAGTGTCCTGTGGATCATGATTTTCCTGGGGTTTCTTGCCGTCATTCTTCGGGTGCAGTTGACCGGGGTCGTGGCCAGCGTGCGGGTCACGGAAGACAAGGCGTCAGCGCGCATTCTGGCGGAAGCCGGGCTCTCTCTGGCTGTGGCCGAGATTCGCGCGGGCCCGCCCGACGGTGTGGACAGGCTGAGCGATCAGATATCGTCCACAATCACCTTACCGGCGGGAGTCGCTTCCGTCTCTGCTACAAATGAAGCCTTGCGGATTGATCTTAATACCGCCGAACAGCCGCTGATCATTGGTGCGCTGCGAGCGGCTGGTGCCGCTCCCGCAGCCGCAGACGATCTGGCGAGAGGGATCATCGCCCGCCGCTCGGGGGCGACAAATGGACAGCCGGTTGGCCCCACTTCGCCGCAACCTGTAGGCAATAAAAAGTTATTTCAGACCGTTTCCGAACTCGCGGTCTTCCCGGGAATAACGCCCAATATTGCCATTGCTATCGACCGCTATCTTACCGTTTCATCCGGCTTGTCCGGCGTTCGCCTCGAAGCACTCGATGATCGATTGCTGGGTGCCATTCCCAGCCTCTCTCCATCGGTGCGAAAGGCAATCTCGGATTTTGATGCCGGTCGTCTGTCGCGCGAGCAACTCAACCACGCGCTTGCAGGGGTGAATTTCAACACACCCGCGCAAGCACAAAGCTGGCGTGTGGTTCTCAGAACGAACCTGCAGTCGGGCTACAGTGAATCCTTCGAGGCGTTGATACTTGTATCAGCTGCTGACAAGGTAGCCTACCGGGTGCTTGAATGGCGTCGCACAGCAACCGAACTGGAATGAATGTCAGTGTTGAGAGGCGTGCCAATCATTAGGTTTTGTCGCAAAATTTCAGATATGCTGAGCTATGCCACCATCGGCGTGCGTAATTGATTGAGGTGAGGAGAGATGACAGTTAATTTCAAAGGTGCTCATTTCCCCAAAAGTGTCATCCTGTATGCTGTTTTCTTCTATGTCCGTTATTCAGTTTCTTATCGCGACCTTCAGGAAATCATGGCTGAACGCGGCGTAGAGATTGACCATGTGACATTGAACCGGTGGGTATGTTCGATACTCACCGCACATTGCGGCTCAGGCACAGATACGCAAACGCCCAGCACTCGGCTCATGGCGTGTTGATGAGACCTATGTAAAGGTCAAAGGCAAATGAACTTATCTGTATCGGGCGGTTGATCGGGACGGGCAAACCTTGGAGTTCATGCTCGCTGAGAACCGAAATCTCGGCGCTGCACGGCGTTTCTTTAAGAAGGCCATCGCAAGCAATGGCGTTCCACACCAGATCGTCGTTGATAAAAGTGGAGCCAATTTTGCCGGTACGCAGGCTATAAACAATATCCTGAAAATCACGGGCACTGGTCAGTCGATTGAAATTCTACAGGTCAAATACCTGAATAATATTCTTGAGCAAGATCATCATTTTATCAAGCGGATCACCAAACACTTGTTGGGCTTCAAAGCTTTTCATTCAGCCCCAGCAAAGATTGCGGGCATCGAAGTTGCGCATATGATCCGTAAGCACCAGTCCGCAAATGACAACCGTTTGCCATTTGAGGTCTTTGCGGAGCTTTCAGTATAATTGCTTCCAGAAATAAGGCCGCATTTAACTTAATGAACAATTTGCGACAAAACACCTTGATATACGTCTCATCAAGGTTCCATTTGCGTGTAACCTGACGCTTCTTCCGATTAAAATGCTTAAGCAATTTGGGGCCGAAGAAAATGACCCAACGATGGATCGTGGAATGATCCAAATCGATGCCGTGCTCCGACAACATTTCCTTCAGAGTGCACAGGCTCAGCTTGTACGCCAAGTACTATCGAACACACAGAAGAATGACGGACTTATCAAAATGGCAGCCTTTGAACATCAAAAATACTCAGCTCTGTAAAAGCCGATATCCTGTCAATTCATTTATTGACGCAAATTTTGCAACAGATCCTTCAATTTTAGTATCGAGCGATCCTCATCGCTCATAGCGATTTGATAGCGCCCGGTTTGACGCGTGTATGGCTCGTCCGCGTTGTATTGACGAGGGGGCGGCCGAAAAGCGGAATGGCGATTTCGAAGGTGTCTCCGATCTTGACCTCGACCCCGTCTCCGAAAGACGCCACAGACGTGCCCATGAATACCGCGTGGACGTCTCCGACACGCAGCAGCTGATTGTATTTGAAGTGGTGGAATTCAATGTTCTCGATTGAGTGGGACATGTTAGCCTCTCCTGTGGGAAAGGATTTTTCCCAGATGGGCTGGCCGTCTCGCAGGATCCGGGCTGTCCCTTCAATATTGTCCGGCAACGTACCGACGAATAGCTCTGGGCCAAAAGCGCACTGCCTCAGCTTTGAGTGGGCAAGGTAGAGATAGTTCTTCTTTTCCATCACGTGATCGGTGACTTCATTACCAATGGCGAAGCCCACCCTATACGGACGGTTCTCGTCGCCGATAACATAAAGTCCGACGATTTCTGGCTCCTCGCCAACATCGTCACTGAAGTCAGGAACATCAAGTGGAGCGCCTGGCGATACGACGATCGATCCATCCCCTTTATAGAACCACTCTGGTTGCACGCCCGCTGTGCCGCTGGCTGGCTTCCCACCATCCAGACCCCATTTGAACATGCGCTCCGTGTCGGTCATATGGGCTTCATCACCGGACGAAGCCTTTTCGTGCATTTTTGAGCGCGACGAGGCGCTATCGATGTGGGTCAATCCAGTACCGGCAACCATCACGTGGGCTGCATCAGGATGGTCAATTGGCGGCAACACCCGCCCGTCCGAGATTAACTGATCATAGTCGTGCGATGCGCCCAGCCCAATCTGCTGGACCTCATCCTCGATCGAGCGGCCCTCAGTGATCGCCTTCAAAGCCAGTTCGCGAATGCTATTGACGCCATTTACCTGGCGCACCACGCTATCGTCAACAACGCCAATGGCGCGGGAACCTTCTGGCCCGACGAACTGGATCAGCCGCATTATCTCACTCCTAATCACAACTCCGATCATCGCGACCGGAGATATAAAAACACATCTTCCTCTTGGGATACGAATATATTGTCTATAATGTGGACTTTGCGTCCAAGAAATGAGTTAGCGATAGGGCGCGGTGATGTCAAGTTCAACCTCCGCTTCCAGCGCCGGAGGGCAGTTCTGATGGTGTGGATGCGTGCTGGGGTTGAACCGCGCCAGGTTTGTCGGAGGCTCCAACTCGTGAGAAAGTGCAGTATGACAAGCAACCCTACGAACAAACACTCTCCTGAAGACCGTGCCCGTGCGGCTCGAATGGTGATGGTACATGGAGCCGAACACTCATCGCGTTGGGCGCCGGTATCATCGATGACGGCCAAGATCGCAGTTCGGCGCAGCCCCTCCATGAATGGGTGAAGAAAGCTGAGGTGGATACACGTAAGCTTGCAGGTTTGCCGAGTGAGATGGCGGAAAGAATGAAGGCTCTGGAATGAGAGAACCGCGAGCTCCGTCAGGCGAATGAGATTTTACGTAAAGCCTCGGCGTATAGCCGATTTACAGAATGTTGCCGATTGCCGCGTCCACCTATTATGAGGTTATCGCCAAACGCATGGACGTGGGCCGTCTATCGGCCCGCGAACGCAATGATATTGCCATGAAAGCCGAGATTCGCCGGGTGTTCAACGAGAACATTCAGGTCTATGGCGTGCGGAAAGTCTGGCGACAGTTGCAGCGAGAAGGCTTCGATATCGCTCGCTTCACCGTGGCAAGGCTCATGAGAATGATGGGTCTTCAAGGCATCATTCGCGGCAAGCCTGTCAAACCCACGGTGGCGGACATATCTGCCCCATGTCCGCTCGACAGCGTCAATCGCTACTTCAAGGCTCCAGCACCAAACATCTTGTGGCTTTCGGATTTCACATATGTGGCGACCTGGCAGGGATTCGTTTACGTGGCCTTTGTCATCGATACCTTCGATCCCCGCATCGTCGGTTGGCGAGCAAGCCAGACGGTCCATGCCAGCTTCGTTCTTAATACTCTTGAGCAGGCACTTCATGACCGGTGCCCCGTTCATCGTGGCGGTCTTGTCCATCATTCAGATAGAGGCGTCCAATACGTTTCCATCAAGTATTCCGAACGATTGGCAGAGGCCGGCATCGAACCCTCCGTCGGAAGTGCCGGAGTTTCCTACGACAACGCTCTCACCGAAACGATAGACGGTCTTTATAAGGCCGAGGTCATCCATCGGCGAGGAGCATGGCGAAACTTCGAAGCCGTGGAGTTCGCCACTCTCGAATGGGTCGATTGGTTCAACAACCGCCGCCTTCTGAAGCCTATCGAAAACATTCCGCCCGCCGAGGCAGAAGAACGATACTATGCCATGCTAAACGAAACTGCCAAGGCAGGATAACTTAAACCAAACGGCATCCGGCAAATCCGGGGGGGCATCACCCTTCAGTAAGCTTCCTGGATTTTACCAGTGCGCAGCAGTGGCATAAACACTTGCAATCGGCGCATAATGGAGGAGAAGCACTCAGACCGCATTGCCATCTTACATGGCACTCCCTTTTAATGCGGCGCAGGTTGCTGTTTCTGCGCCGCGGTCTTGCTGCTGCCATACTGATGAGGGACGCGGCCGGACTCAGCAAGTGTGCTCGACCGTCTTGCCTTCCTCTGTGACCCCCAACTGGCGGGGCGTCAGAGTCCTCCGGCGACCGTGATAAGGGTGCCTGTCATGAACCCAGAACCGGGAGATGCAAGCATTAGCGCCGCGCGCGCGATGTCGTCAGGCTCTGCGATGCGGCCCATGGGGGTCGCTGCCGCGATCCTGGCCGGCCGGTCGGGATTTCCGCCCTGGGTGTGTATCCGCGTGTTGGTGGTCCCGACACGTATGGCATTTACGCGGATGCCCTCCGGTGCCAGTTCCTTGCCTGCGCCGAATGTGATGGATTCCACCGCCCCCTTAGTGGCAGCATAGTGGACATATTCGTTAGGGCTGCCGAGGAATGCGGCCAGCGACGACATGTTCACGATCGTCCCGCCATGTCCACCCTGACGGGTGGACATGCGTTTTGCGGCCTCCTGAATACAGTACATGACGCCGAAGACGTTGATCCTGAATGCAGTTTCTAGCACTGCAGGCTGCAACTCCTCTATCTTTCCAGCTTTTCCGATGATTCCGGCATTGTTGACCAGACAAGTTACACGCCCAAGTTCCCCGTCGCAGGCGTTGAACAGAGCCTGAATGTCCTCCCTCTTGCCCACGTCCCCTTGCACCGCGATGGTACGAGCGCCTAAGGCCTTGCAGGCCGCGACGACTTCGGACGCAGCAACCGTGTCTGAGAGGTAATTTATGCAGACATCGTAGCCGTCGGCCGCGAACATGCGAGCCGTTGCGGCACCGATGCCATGGCTAGCACCCGTTACGATCACAATAGGTCTCACGCAATGATCTCCTCGTTAATACTTTGTTCGCAGCCTAGAAGACGGTTTCAAGGATAGCAGCGTAGTCTTCCTTGGTTAGCGGGCGAGGATTGGTGGGATGGCTGTGGTCCTCGAGCGCTCGCTCGCACACCCACTCGATGACGCTCCGGGGAACGCCCAGTTCGGACAATGTGGACGTAATGCCCAACCGACGGTTCAAGTCGTCCAACGCGTCTGCGAGCGTTGTCCCTTCGAGGCCTGCGAGCTTCTCTAGGTGGCTGACCTTCATGGCCGCAGCTTCAATTTCGATATTCCACCGAAGGACGACCGGCATCAGGATAGCGTTCAGAGTTCCATGATGAAGCTTCGCGTCTTTCAGTCCGCCCAGTGCATGGCTGAGGGCATGGACGGCCCCGAGACCCTTCTGGAACGTCATGCCTCCTTCGAGGGCACCCATCATCAAATCGGTCCGCGCCTCCACGTTTGAGCCATCTGCGTAGGCGACAGGAAGGGCCTTCCAGATGCGTTGGAAACCGTCAGTGGCAATCGCCTCTGCTGGCGGATTGTAGCGGGGAGAAAGATATGTTTCGATGCAATGCGATAGCGCGTCGAGCCCTGTCGCGGCCGTCAGACCTGCAGGGAGCCCGATCGTCAGCGCGGGGTCGCAGACAGCTCTGCGCGGAATCAGATGCGGACTGATGAAACCAAGCTTTCGACCGTCATCCAGCGTGATAAGCGCCGCGCGCCCCACTTCGGACCCGGTGCCTGCTGTTGTGGGGACCGCGACGAGCGGTACCACCGCGCTTGTGATGCGTGCTACACCGCCGAGGATCGCCGCGTACCGCTCGAGCTCGCCCTCATGCGTGGCCAGGAGCGCCACGCCCTTGGCCAGATCAATCGGAGAGCCTCCGCCGATCGCCACCACACCATCGCAGCCGCCTTGCCTGTACAGCTCAAGACCAGCAGTAACCGCGCTTTCCGTCGGGTTGGTCGGTACATCCAAGAAAACCGGTGCCGTTTTCAGGAACGCGAAGCCCGGGCGCTCCAGCAGACCCGCAGCTTTTATGCCGTAATCACTGATCACCAATGGGCGCGACACACCGAGTTCGCGTAAAATTTCTGCAATCGAATCGCTCGCGCCAAGCCCAAAACTGATGCTCGTAAGATAGTTTATAATGTTCACGTTGCTCTACTCCTTGCCCACTATATGGGCTACTTGTCCAAATAAATTCATATTACGGGCCGCTTGTCAACCTCCTACGCTGGCGATGCGTCTACCGGCCTGACAAAAATATCCAAGAATCCTCTCTAGATGTGGACAGATTGCCCATACTGTGATCAATTTAATGTCAACCCTGGAGGAGATGGAGCGGTTCGCGCTATCCTCCGGCTCCTCACGCTACCCACTGATTTGCCGCGGCAATCTTGCTTACAGTAACACCCAAATTGGAAGGAAAACCGTTGTCGAAATCTGCCACCGTGCTTATACCAGGCTGGATGCACGAGCATGCTCGGGACATGCTCAGAACGCATTTCAATCTTATAGAAATCCCTGACAACGACATTGAAAGCTGTCTGTCTCCCCAGATACGGGCGTCAATTTCTGGCGTGGCCTGTTACACCAGAATCGATCGGCAGTTCATCGACGCACTTCCCAATCTGGAGATTATCGCCAGCTACGGCGTTGGATATGACACGGTGGACGCCGCCTATGCACGCACAAGGAATATTGTTGTCACAAACACTCCAGATGTCTTAAATGAAGAGGTAGCCGATCTCACGATAGGACTGCTTATCAGCGTCGTGCGCGAGATACCGAAGGCGGAAGCTTACCTTCGCGAGGGCAAATGGAAATTGTCGAGCTATCCGCACAGTCGTCTGACGCTGCGCAACCGCACGGTCGGTATCTATGGAATGGGCCGAATCGGTCGCTGCATTGCCCAGCGGATCGAAGCATTTGGGCTTCCGGTTGCTTATCACAGTCGGCGCCCGGCAGAGGGGGTCGCGTATAACTATTTCCCTTCCCTGCTTGAACTAGCAAGCGCCTCTGATGTGCTCATATCTATCGTGCCTGGGGGCGCTGCGACTGCAAACAGCGTGAATGCCGAGGTGCTGTCGGCTCTCGGGCCTGAAGGCGTTTTCATCAATGTGGGCCGCGGAACCGTTGTGGATGAAGATGCGCTGATCACCGCCCTGCGTACAGGAACGATTGCGGCGGCGGGCCTCGATGTTTTCGCGGATGAACCCAATGTCCCAGAGGAGATGTTCACACTCGATAATCTGACGCTCCTGCCACATATCGCATCCGCGTCGGTCAGTACGCGTACCGCGATGGCTGATCTCGTGGCACGGAACGTGATTAGCTGGTTCCAGAATGGAGCGGCGATTACACCCGTCCCATAGGCAGTCTTGGCCGATCGTGGAAGTGTCGTGCCCTTTCAGCGGAGAACAGCGTCATGATGTTAACCCAGCCGGCAGGCATCTGCCACGGAAGAGCTGCTATGGGTGTTGACATCCAGTCATAACCTAAGCACTATCTATATGTGGGCATACTGTCCATATTATGGTCCGCGGGAGAGGGCCTGGGAGTGTATTAGTTTCAGGTCGGAATCGCGATTTCTCTGGGAGGAGAGACTTCATGAATTGCTGGAAAAGCTCATTGGCCCTTATGGGTGCGCTTGTGGTTGGGGCGGTAGGGGTTACTGGAGCTGACGCACAGACGGTAAATGCCTGGACGCCGAAGCCGGTAGTATCAGCGCCATACAAGGCTCCGCATAAGCCACGTACGACGATTGCCGACGTCCGTGCCAAGATCGCGCCAGTAAATCAGTCAAAGACCTGGCGGGTACCGGTCGTTGACGACAAGCACCTGCAGGCGGCATGGCACCAGATGGCGGTATTGGATTCCACACCCACCTTGCGCGTGGCTGATCACCAGACCGCTTTCATCGTCTGGGAGGGTGAAATTGAAGTCACCATCCAGGGCGTGGAGCCTTTTGTCGCCACAAAGGGCTTTATGGTCCGGGTTCCATTCCGCCGGGCGTTCACGCTGAAGAATGTGGGTGCGGTGCCATCGCTTCACTTCGAGATATTCAACGCAGACGCTACGATTCTTTACGAGGAACCCTCGGCAACATTGCCGAAGCCGCCGATGGGGATGAACTGGTACCTGAGCCGACTCGATGCCGCCGATAGCCTGACGCGGCAACCTCAGCCCATCTATGTCGACTTTCTTGCTGCTCCTTCAGCAGGCGCATTCGTGAGCGATGATCGTATGTTCGTCAACCGCATCCGCGGTCAGGCAAGAGATTGCAACATGCAGTCACCCACGGCGCTCGGGCATATGCATGTCGACTATGCTGAGTTTTGGTTCATCATGGAAGGTCAGATCCAGTACAACATCGAAGGCTTGGCCCCGTTCGTCTCAGAGGCTGGCGATATCGTTTATGTCCCGGCTGGACGTTGGCATTCGGCGGCTAATTATTGCCCGGGATTCGACACGCGGATTGCTATCAACGGCTATCCCGGCGGGTCGCATCACTGGCCGGTGAACAACCAGCCAGCGACGCCTCCAATTTCCGGCAAGGGATACTTGAATTAATGTAGCCGTCGGCCCGCCCTCATGGCGAGGACGGGCCAAAGTGACTATCCAAGCAGTAAAAAGTACCCTTCGATTGTGTGATCAAGGGTGCAATTCTCGTAACGCCGGTCTTGTTTGCCGCATTGGTGACAGTCCCGGCATCTGGTTTCAGCAAACTATCCTGGGGAGGACAAACTATGAAAGCACTTCTTCTTGCCGCGGCTCTGGTGGGAGGGCTTATTGCTGCCGCGCCTGCCATGGCCCAGAACGCGCGTCTGGGTTACGTACCTGTGGACGATCATCCGGTTGGGGAAGCTTCGCGTCATTTTGCGAAGCTGGTGGCGGAGAAAACCGCTGGACGCGTCAACATCGAAACATTCGGTAACGGCCTTCTGGGCAGCGAGCCCGAAATGCAGGCATCGGTTCAGGCTGGTTTCATCGACATCATGGTCGGCCCTACACCGAATCTGGTCGGTGTTGTTCCGCAATTCATGATCTACGATCTTCCGTTCTTTTATAAGGACTTCGACGCAGTGGATGCCGTCATGGACGGTGAGGTCGGCGAGCAGCTTTTCGCGCAGCTGAAAGACAAGACCGGCATTGTGGGACTGGCCTGGTGGGACAACGGATTCCGCCACTTGACCAACGGAATTCGCCCCGTCAACACGGTGGAGGATATGGCCAATCTCAATATCCGGGTTATACCCAACCCGCTGTTTCTGGCGACGTGGTCGGCTTTGGGAACCAATCCGACGCCGCTTCCTTGGCCTGAGCTTTATAGTGCTCTCGAAAATCGCGCTGTCGATGCCCAGGAGACGCCGTACGCTCTTATCGACACAGCAAGGTTCTATGAAGTGCAGGACCATCTCGCCAAGACCGGACATGTCTATACACCGTTCGTTCTGCTCGCCAGCCAGAAATGGTTTGGAAGCCTCTCCGAGGAAGACAAGGCATCTGTCATGGAAGCGGCAAAGGAATCCGCAACATTTCAACGGAATCTTTCCCGTAAGACTGCAGACGATCTGGAGAAAGACCTTGCGGAAAAGGGCTTCCAGATTACCTACCCTACGCCCGAAGCGCTTGGAATTATGAGCGAGCGCGTTGCGCCCGTAGTGAAAGAGTACAGTGAACAGATCGGCGTTGAGCTGGTCGAGAAAGCGCGCGCAGCTATGGCTGCGGTTGGCAAAGAGTAGAAGACTGTGGCACCAGAGCCAGTTTTTCCTGCTCTGGTGTCCGTCTGCAAAAGCAGATTATGTCTGCTCGAGTCGATGCCACAGACCGTGCACGCGTTGTACGACTCGTCTCGGACGTCAAGGTTTAACAAGCTGACATTGCTCCTGCACCTCAACTCGATGTCCCGCGTTGGGGGCCCCAGCATCGTCGCTTCCCGAAGCACCATTTAGGGATACTCACAATCATGAGGAAGAACACACTTTTCTCATCGCCGCGTTTTACTTCAACACTTTTGGCCGCAACGGCCATGACGCTGGTGTCTGCATCGGTCTGGGCCGACGACAATTTTGCAAACATTTCCCAGTCGGGCAGTGGCAATTCCAGCGTGGTGATGCAAGCTGCCGGCGACTTAAACAACCTCGGCACATCAGCCAACGCGGCCAGCCAAAACGGCGTGGGCAACAGCATCGACCTCGACCAGACCGGCAACGGCAATCAGGTTGGTACGCGTGGCACCGGACTCGACCAGACCGGCAACGGCAATCTGCTGGTCATCGACCAGTTTTCCGATGGCAACCGCGTTAACCAGATCAGCCAAAACAGTGGAATCGGCTCGCGGACGCTCAACAGCGCAACCGTCATCCAACAGACTGCCTCGGGAGAGCCAGTGGATGGCCGCTCGACGGTCACCAACATTTCACAGACGCATGTCTCGGGTGACGTGAATAATGTGGCGATCACCCAGACCAGCCAAGGCGCGGGCGGCAATATCATCGGCACCGGCGATGCTGAGTCCGTCAGTGGCGGGGTGACGCAGATAGGTGGCGGCAACGACGCCGACTTGCGCCAGGCTGGCGAAGGCAACCGTATCGGTACCTTGCTCCAAGACGGCGAGGGCAATGAAATCGCCATGCGCCAGGACGGCAATGGCAACAGGATCGACGGGTCACAGGTCGGCAATGGCAATGTGGCAGAAGCGTCCCAGGTCGGCAATCTCAACGGCACTCTTGGCTTCGGCTCCTTCGTCGGTTCGGCATCCTCGGTCACACAGGGTTTGATCGCGCAGGAAGGCGACGGTAACGTCGCACGGCTTGGTCTCCTCGGAGATAACAACCGTTTCGGCATTGACCAGTCCGGCGACTGGAATGAAGCGCTGGCGCGAGCGGAAGGCAACACCAACGATCTCGCGCTGAGCCAGACAGGCATCGGAAATTTCGGCGAGGTTTTGATCGGGGATCGGGTTCCCGGCAGTGACGGCAATCAGACGGTCCTCAATCAGGATGCCGGCTCATTGGCTTACGGCAATGAAGGCC